>NZ_JAEHBO010000089.1:0-18561 GCF_016483575.1 Bacillus cereus group sp. N12 | reverse complement strand
CTCGGTAGCTCAGTCGGTAGAGCAGAGGACTGAAAATCCTCGTGTCGGCGGTTCGATTCCGTCCCGAGCCACCATTTATCTTAATACAATACGCCGGCTTAGCTCAATTGGTAGAGCAACTGACTTGTAATCAGTAGGTTGGGGGTTCAAGTCCTCTAGCCGGCACCATGTAAGTTTCGGAGGGGTAGCGAAGTGGCTAAACGCGGCGGACTGTAAATCCGCTCCTTCGGGTTCGGCAGTTCGAATCTGCCCCCCTCCACCATTTACATAGGGGCATAGTTTAAAGGTAGAACTGAGGTCTCCAAAACCTCCAGTGTGGGTTCGATTCCTACTGCCCCTGCCAAATACATTTGCACAACATGGCGGTTGTGGCGAAGTGGTTAACGCACCGGATTGTGGCTCCGGCATTCGTGGGTTCGATTCCCATCAGTCGCCCCATTTTTATTTTTAAAATTACAAATAATCTAATTGATACTTACATATAATTAAGTAAGAATTCGATGGGCTATAGCCAAGCGGTAAGGCAACGGACTTTGACTCCGTCATGCGCTGGTTCGAATCCAGCTAGCCCAGCCATTTTTGCGGAAGTAGTTCAGTGGTAGAATACAACCTTGCCAAGGTTGGGGTCGCGGGTTCGAATCCCGTCTTCCGCTCCAATTAAATTAAATATGGCGGCATAGCCAAGTGGTAAGGCAGAGGTCTGCAAAACCTTTATCACCGGTTCAAATCCGGTTGCCGCCTTTATTATTGTGCCGATGTGGCGGAATTGGCAGACGCGCACGACTCAAAATCGTGTTCCTTCGGGAGTGTCGGTTCGACCCCGACCATCGGTATCAAGAACGGCGTAACATCAGGCTCTATACTAATTGTATAGAGTTTTTTTGTGTTTTCATCGTACTACAAAATAAGGACTAATACTATCAAAGCTCATGCTATACAGTTAAAGCAAACTGTGAAACACTAAAGGGATAAAAATGAACATTCATTTTTATCTCTTTAGTGTTTCATTTTATAGAGAATCTCTCCACCCTGGTGACATGAAGTTAAATCCGACACCACCAGTAGATATTAGCACATTATCAACTGTTAACTTTGTAATTTCTAAAAACTTCTTTTCAAACTCTTCTCTGTTGTACTTGTACATAGTTGAGTGGCACGACCACATTTGCGTTGAAGTACTCAACCATTCCCCTAATTCCTTTAATTTAGGGAATGACTCAAATTGAATTGGTTCATCTAATTTCATGAATCTCACTTGATAGATAGTTGGGTTTAGCTTTTCTCCTATCCCTTTAAGACCATGTGCTTTTTTTTCATGTAAATGTGTCATAATTCTCCCCCATCCTTCAAATCTTTGAACTCCAAAATTATTTTCCTGTTTTAATTATACAGCAATAAAAAGTAATTAGGGGGATGAGGTGGTAATTTTTCCCTTTTTCTTATTGTTTAGCGAGAAATAAAGTAATAAATGAAATATGATAATTTTAATCAAGAGAGAAATGAAAGTAAAAAGTATCAGTTATTTATTGTGATTCCATTTTGGCTTCGTTTCATTTTAATTCATCATGTTTAAAGAAAATCAAAATTTTTAAAATACTTTAAAATAAAGGATTTTAGGGGGAACGCTCTATATAACTATATAAATGTCACCTAGAAAGACTCAAAATCGTGTTCCTTCGGGAGTGTCGGTGCGGCCCGGACAATCGGTATCGACGATGTAAAAAGACTCTAACAGAAATGTTAGAGTCTTTTTTGTTAAATTATATTATGTGATGCTAAAATTCGTAATAAACGTAAAAATTCATGTATAATATAACTTGTCGAAAGAACAAAATGATAATGATTTATATTATGTCTGTAATATGAATCAAAAGTGAACTTTTTATATTTCTTTTAAAAATGTGTTGAATACACATTATATTTCATATTAATATTTGTATGTAGATTTAAAACGAGAAAGAGAGTGAAAGTATGGGCCGTAAATGGAACAACATTAAAGACAAAAAAGCATCAAAAGATGCAAATACAAGCCGTATATACGCGAAATTTGGACGTGAAATTTATGTGGCAGCAAAACAAGGCGAGCCAGATCCTGAATCAAACCAAACGTTAAGAGTTGTATTAGAGCGTGCGAAAACATACAATGTACCAAGAACAATTATTGATCGTGCAATTGAAAAAGCAAAAGGCGGTTCAGAAGAAAACTATGATGAGCTTCGTTACGAAGGATTTGGACCAAATGGATCTATGGTAATTGTAGATACACTTACAAATAACGTAAACCGTACCGCAGCAGATGTACGAGCTGCATTTAGCAAAAACAGTGGTAACATGGGCGTAAATGGTTCTGTAGCTTACATGTTCGATGCGACAGCTGTTATCGGTCTTGAAGGTAAAACATCAGATGAAGTTCTTGAAATTTTAATGGAAGCAGATGTAGATGCACGTGACATTCTAGAAGAAGAAGATTCTGTTATCGTTTATGCTGAACCTGATCAATTCCACTCAGTACAATCTGCACTTAAAGATGCTGGTATTGAAGAATTTACAGTTGCAGAATTAACAATGCTTGCACAAAATGATGTAGAACTTCCTGAAGATGCTCAAGTACAATTTGAAAAAATGGTTGATGCATTAGAAGATTTAGAAGATGTACAACAAGTTTACCATAACGTAGACTTAGGCGAATAATAAAAAAGGACCCTTTCGTTTAACGAACTGGGTCTTTTTTATTGAAATAATTAAGATGATAAGGTTTTAAAGGTGTTTTGTTGTAGTTATGGAATAGGATTATAGATAGTATTTTAAATGATTGTATTTCTAGGAGGTATTTCTATGGAGCATAAAACACCAAAGCATATCGTTGCTGTAGCAGGCTATTTAACAAATGAAAAGAATGAGATGCTTTTAACAAAAGTACATTGGCGAGCGGATACGTGGGAAATGCCTGGGGGACAAGTAGAAGAAGGAGAAGCACTCGATCAAGCTGTTTGTAGGGAAATAAAAGAGGAAACAGGATTATCGGTGAAGCCTATCGGAATTACAGGGGTCTATTATAATGCTTCTATGCATATTTTAGCTGTTGTGTTTAAAGTGGCATATGTGAGTGGTGATATAAAAATTCAACCTGAAGAAATACAAGAGGCTAAATTTATTGCTTTAAATGAAGAGAATATCGATGAGTATATAACGCGTCCTCATATGAAATCAAGAACAGTTGATGCGATGAGAGCAGCGCATTTCATCCCATACGAAACGTGGGAAGTACAGCCATATAACCTTATAGGCAGGTTGTAAGAAAAGGGTAGCTATTTGAGTGTATCTCAAATAGCTACCCTTTTCTTATGTATATTACTTTAGAAAAAGGTCAAAATGATAATAAAGCTAGTATTGATTTCGAGAACATTAGTTCTGTATAATTATGATATATCATATATAATTAGATTACTAGATGTTTAAAAATAGAAATTTATAGATGATATAATAAAAGAATAAAGTGGAATCAAGGAAGTATAACGCTCTTAATTTCTACGCTGCTGTTTGTTATGAATGTTTTAAAATAATGTATATTCAATATTTCAGATGAATAGTAGATAAAAAAAGACTGTGATACAATACATTTTTATACCTTACAATGATGTAAGGTAGGTGTAAGAGAAATCGATGGGATATTTTTTTACAACAAGGTATTCTTAAGTTAAGAGATATATATGCTGTGTGGAAAAGAGGTGTTCAAGATGAAAGAACGAGTATTATCTAGAGTGAACTATCATCAAAAAGTTGCATTAAATCCAATGACTAAATTCTTTTATAAAGCCATTATTTTATTATTATTGTTAAGTTGTACGTTATTATTCGTTGGAAATATAATGATCGAGAAAAGTGATATTAGTAAATTACATGTACCGCCTAAGTTAGAGGTGCCAGAATCATTAACACATGCATTTATCGCGACAGAAGATAAAAGGTTTTATCATCATAATGGTTTAGATTATATAGCAATTATTAGGGCGTCTGTTGAGAATATAAAAGCTGGTGGTGTTGTGCAAGGAGGAAGCACAATTACACAGCAATTATCGAAAAATGCTTTTTTAACGAATGAACGTACATTTTCTCGTAAGTGGAAAGAGATTTTTTATACAAAAAAAATTGAACGTACATTTACGAAGGATGAAATTTTAAAATTGTATGTAAGTAATATTTATTACGGAGAAGGAGCATGGGGAATTGAAAAAGCAGCCAACCTTTACTTCGGTAAAACGGTGAACCAATTAACGTTGGCTGAAAGTGCGATGATGGCTGCTGTAGTGAAAGCACCTGCTTATTACTCACCTGCGCAAAATTATGATAAAGCGGTCGAGAGACGAAATGTAGTTTTGAGATTAATGGAAAAAGAAGGATATATCAATCATAATGAGTATGTGCAAGCAGTTAGTGAGAAATTAGTAATTCGCCATGATATAAAAACAGAGCAGTCGATGTTAAATAATGCGCGTGAAAAAGCAGTAAGTTAAGAGAAGCTCTTGCATAGGAGCTTCTTTTTTTGAATAAATTGTGACAAATTGTGACACAATATCGTCACAATTATTGTGTTTTTGTAATTTATGTGAGCGTGTTCATTGCGTGACGTATATAAGTGTTGATATTATGTGTATTGTGTACAATGCTGTATACAGAATATGAATTTAAAGAGGAATGTATATGAAATCAAATAAACTCATGGCTCTTGGTGTAGTTTTTTCTATCGCAGTATTGATTGTAATCGGAACAATTGCGTATAGCATCATAAATGACAAAAAAGATAAAGGGAATGAGATGTTTGCTTATTCTACGCAACAATCTTTAGGTAAAGATGATGCTCCGGTTAAGGTAGTTGAATTTGGAGACTTCAAATGCCCAGCATGTCGTACTTGGGATGTAACGGTATTACCACGATTAAAAGAAGAATATATTGATAAAGGTAAAGTGCAGTTATATTTTATTAACTTCCCATTTATTGGAAAAGACTCTGATTTAGGCGCAGCAGCTGGTGAAGCAATTTATAAACAAGATAAAGATTCATTCTGGACTTTCTATGATGAGATTTATCAAAGTCAAAAGAAAGATACGGAAGAATGGATTACAGAAGAATTACTTCTTAGCATTGTGAAAGAGAAACTTCCAAAAGTTGATGTAGAACAGTTTAAAAAAGATTTACACAGTAAAGAAATAAAAGAAAAAGTACGTAAAGATTCAGATCGTGCTCAAAAATTAAAAGTTCAAGGTGCTCCTTCAGTATATATAAACGGGAATCTTGCAAATCCTGATTTCGATAGTATGAAGAAGGCGATTGATAAAGAATTGAAAAAGTGATGAGGTCTCTCATCACTTTTTCGACTTTTTTCGATAAAATTCTTGCTTCCGTTTTTTTTACATGCTATACTACTTTACATAAGTTATTCTAATATCTTATATGTATTTCATATTTGCGGGTGTAGTTTAGTGGTAAAACAAGAGCCTTCCAAGCTCTGGTCGAGAGTTCGATTCTCTTCACCCGCTCCAAATTTTATTTAATGTTTTTCTAATAAATTGTGATCAACGCAGTGTTTCGTTTCTGAGATAAACGAGGCATTGCGTTTTTTAATGTTTGAAAAGCATAATTGTATGCGAAAATAGAAGTAAAGAATAGTATTCCAAAAGTGAATTGCTAACCAATATAGTCGTTACATAAGGGATGGGTTCATCTGAGGAGGCGATTAAGAATGGATTTTGAACAATTAAAGCAAGATGTAATTGCATATAGTAAAACAATTGGTATAGATAAAATAGGCTTTGCGAGTGCTTCTCCATTTGAGGAGCTAAAGCAGCGGTTAATCCAGCAGCAACAATTAAATTATCAATCTGGATTTGAAGAGTCTGATATAGAAAAAAGAACGAATCCACAGCTTTTATTACCAGGTGCAAAATCAATTATTGCGATTGCTTTAGCGTATCCTTCAAAATTAAAAAACGCACCATTAAGTAAACGTGGAGAACGCCGTGGGATTTTTTGTCGTGCCTCTTGGGGACAAGATTATCATCTTGTTTTACGAGATCGTTTGCAAAAGTTAGAGGCATATTTAATTGAAAAGCTTCCAGATATAGAAGTGAAGTCAATGGTTGATACAGGTGAGTTAAGCGATCGTGCTGTATCAGAACGTGCAGGTATCGGATGGAGTGGTAAGAACTGCGCTATTATTACACCTGAATTTGGTTCGTATGTATACTTGGGAGAAATAATTACAAACGTTCCATTTCCACCAGATCAGCCGATAGAAGATCAATGTGGAAGCTGTACAAAATGTATTGATGTTTGTCCTACAGGTGCTTTAATACAGGGTGGACAGTTAGATTCGAAGAAATGTATTGCTTTTTTAACACAGACGAAAGGGTTCCTACCTGAAGAATATCGCGATAAAATAGGAAATCGTATATATGGATGTGATACGTGTCAGACTGTGTGTCCAAAAAATAAAGGAATGGATTTTCATAATCATCCTGAGATGGAGCCAGATCCTGAATTAGTTAAACCGCTCTTAACACCACTTTTAACAATTAGTAATCGTGATTTTAAAGAGAAATATGGGATTATGTCAGGGTCATGGAGAGGTAAAAAGCCATTGCAACGAAATGCGATTTTAGCATTGGCGCATTTTAAAGAAGCATCAGCAATTCCTGATTTAATCGGTGTTATGAAAGATGATCCAAGACCAGTACTACGCGGAACAGCAGCGTGGGCACTTGGGAAAATTGGTGGAGATGGAGTAGGCGAAGCTATTGAGAAAGCGATGGAACGTGAAAAGGATGAAGAAGTTCTTCATGAAATGAATCGTGGGCTTGCATTGTTAGCGCAGAAAAAAGAGTAGATAATATCTCCCTTTTTCATATTGTAATATGGGAGGGAGATGAAATGGTTGTAAAAGAAAATATTGAAACACAAGTACAACAGTTTTTAGCATATGTAACAGAGAAACGAACAAATGTGGATGGTATTGCTAAAGATTTATTACAACTAGCACAAAGAAAGAAACAATTGTTTCAAAAACGTAGTGCAGATATAGTGAAAGCAACAGCAGATGTTTCTTTCATTAGACAGCTAAATAGTAGTGATTATCAAGAAATTGATTATCAAGTACATTTTAAATATTTAATTAAGCATAAAGAATTATTTTATATCGAAGAGGAACAATTAAAACGAAGAGTTTGTTTAAATAATAGCCGGATAATAGGTGATTATGCTATTGAAGTGCCAGAAGAGATTGGAATAGGTGAGACATTAGAAAGAGAAGTTACGAAAGAGAAACACGGTTCTTATCAGTATAATCGTTTAGAGGCAGTAAAATATGCAGAGCGTTGGTGGGATGATCGAAACCCAGTGTATCGCAATTTTCCTGATAATTGTACAAATTTTATTTCTCAATGTCTTCATACTGGAGAAGTACCAATGAACGGATATCCTAATATTCGTAAAGGTTGGTGGCAAAGGGAGAACCAGTGGAGTTGGAGCTGGGCTGTCGCACACTCTTTTTACTGGTACTTGTCAGGTTCTACAGTTGGCCTGCGAGGAGAAACTGTAGAAAAGCCGGAAGACCTTATTCTTGGTGATGTCATTGCTTACGATTTCGAAGATGACGGTAGGTGGAATCATACGACGATTGTAGTAGCAAAAGACGCAGATGGTATGCCACTTGTAAATGCACATTCAGCAAATAGCCGGCGGCGTTATTGGAGTTATGAGGACTCTAGTAAATACACACCACAAATGAAATATAAATTCTTTCATATTATTAATGGGTAGAGATTTTTCGTTCAAGTGGTATAATACGTAGTAGACAAAAAACAGAGGTGAATATCGCGTGGGCGTACATGTTGTTTTATATCAACCAGAAATTCCAGCAAATACAGGAAATATTGCACGTACTTGTGCAGCAACTGGAACAGAATTACATTTGATTAGACCGCTTGGGTTTTCAACGGATGACAAAATGTTAAAGCGTGCAGGATTAGATTATTGGCAGCACGTAAAAGTTACGTATTACGATTCAATTGAAGAGTTTTATGAGAAAAATAAAGACGGTGAATTCTTCTATTTAACAAAGTATGGTGAGAAAGCTCATACAGCATTTGATTATAGCAAACGTGAGAAGGATTATTATTTCGTGTTTGGAAGAGAAACAAATGGCTTACCAGCTAATGTAATCGAAGAAAACTTCGATCATTGTTTACGTATTCCAATGACGGATAAAGTACGTTCATTAAATTTATCTAATACAGCAGCAATTTTAATTTATGAAGCGTTTCGTCAACAAAATTATCCAGGATTAGATTTAGAAATCGTTTATTAAAAGTCGCCATTAGGCGGCTTTTTTTATAAATAAAAATAATATGTAGTCATACATTTTAAAAAAGGTACATATTCATATAGAATGGGATATATGATTAAAAATAGATAAGACGGGTTGAGATAAATATGAAGGAACAATATAACAATCAAAATACCTTTTTAAGTATGATAGATATGGATTTAATAAGACAAGGACTATTACATGCTATTCAAGATTTAGTATTTATTGTGAAAGTTATTGATGATGAGATCTTTAAATATATTTATATAAATAAAATAGGGATGGATTATGCTGGATTAAGTGAAGAATGTTACGGAAAAACATTTGCAGAAGTGTTATCAGGAGAAAAGGTGAAAATATTACAAGAGCAATATACAAAAGTGGTGAGAGAGGCGAGAGCACACACATTTTGTGATGTAATCAGTTTCCCAACTGGTAATTTACATTATGAGTCTTCAGTTAATCCTGTATACGACGAAGAAGGGGTATGTCAATTTATTATTTGTATTACAAGGGATATTACAGCTCAGATTGAGGAGAAAGCAGAGATAGAGGAAAAACAAATGTTATTTAAGTCATTACTAGAATATAATAATGACTCCATTATATCTATAGATTCTATAGGTAGAATTACATATGCTAATCCGGCAACGTATGAAATATTTGGATACCGATATGAAGAGTTAAATAATAACTTTATTTTTAACTTTATTATTAAAGAATATGAAAAAGACTTTCAAATTATATTTAAGGAAGCTTTACAGGGGAGAGCAAAACAAATTGTTTCAAAGAAATATGTTCATAAAGAAGGATATGAATTATATATTTCTTTGAGAACAATCCCGATTATTGTGAACGGTGAAATTGTTGGGGTGTATATTGTTACGAGGGATGTTACAAGGCAAGTATTAAATGAGATGAAGACGGAATACTTAGCTTATTATGACCAATTAACAGGTTTAATGAATAGAATTTCATGCACAAACAAGCTAAATGAGTTTTTAAATGAAAATAAAGAGCTTGCACTAGTTTTCATGGATTTGGATGAATTTCATCTTATTAATGATACATTTGGTCATAAAGAAGGAGATATAGTATTACAAAAAGTTACAGAATGTTTAAGCAATCTAGAAATAGAAGGTATGCATTTATTTAGAGAACATGATGATCAATTTGTTATGTTAATAGAAAATATAACGAAAGAATATGTAGAGGAAGTTGCAAAAAACATATTAGAAAAGATTAGTGAACATTTTGTAATTGAAGAAGAGGACGTGTATTTAAGTGCATCAATTGGAATTGTAATGGCACCAACAGATGGAGCCGATGAAAAAATACTTTTTCAAAGAGTTGATGCTGCTTTGGAAAAAGCAAAGGAAAAAGGAAAAGGGCATTATCATTTTTATTGTAAAGGATTAGATTGTGAACGTGAGAAAAGGTTTGTAATGGAAAATCAGTTACATCGTGCTATAGAGAAAAATGAATTTTTCTTATATTACCAGCCGCAGGTTAATATTGAAACGAAAAAAATAGCTAGTATGGAAGCTTTAATAAGATGGGAGAATAAAGAATTAGGATTTGTCCCTCCCAATCAATTTATTCCACTGGCAGAAAGAACAGGATTTATTATTAAGCTTGATGAGTGGGTAGTAAATCAAGTGTGTCAGCAAATACGTGAATGGTTAAATAAAGGGTATGAAGTGGTTCCGATTGCAGTTAATATTTCAGCTAGACATTTTCGATCTATTACATTAATAGAGATGATTACACGTGCTTTAAATAAGTACAATGTACCAGCTCATCTATTAGCGATAGAGGTGACAGAAGGAGCCCTTATACATAAAGACATATCAAAGAGAGTGTTGCTACAATTAAAAGAACAAAATTTAAAGATTCATTTAGATGATTTTGGAACAGGGTATTCGTCTTTAAGTTATTTGAAAACATATCCAATTGATACTTTGAAAATTGATCGCTCTTTTATGGAAGGTATACATGTAGATGAACGTGATACGAATATTACGGCTGCAATTATTCATTTAGCTCATACATTAGAATTGAATGTAATTGCAGAAGGAGTAGAAAAAGCAGAACAAATACAGTTTTTGAAGAGAAAAAATGTAGAAATTGTACAAGGTTATTATTATAGTCGCCCTTTATCAAAATATGATGTGGAAAATATGTATTATACATGATGTATAAAGAAAAAAGTGATGTGCTAAAAGCACATCACTTTTTATGTGTACCTGGTTTATCGTTGTAACCAGATGTGAAAATAGCTGTAAGAAATGTGAGTGATACACCTAAAATTAATAATAATTTCATATTAATATTCCCCCTACTTTTTCGATTTACGAATTCTATTTATGAATTGAAATGTATGTAAGGTTCTTAGAAGAAAAGAATTTATTTATAATGAATAGCAGTGTGAAAACTTTAATACCTATATTATACAGAATTTTCTTTGAATTTTGGAGAGAATTTTATAGCACTACTATATATTTCGTTTTGATTTAAAGAATGTTTAAGGACATCCTAGCATACCTTTTATAATAATCCGATTGAACAAGGAGATGGGGGAGGAGCTATAATGGATATTCTAAAAAAGATTGAACAGCATCGAGCAGCAGAAGAACGTTTACAATGGGAAGGTACGTTTGCGGAGTATTTGGAGCTTGTGAAAGAAAGACCATGGGTGGCTCAAACAGCACACTCTCGCATTTACAATATGATAAAAGATGCCGGAATTGAAGAAGTTGATGGTAGAAGAAAATATAATTTCTTTAGTAATCAGCTGTTTGGACTAGAGGATGCACTAGAGCGTCTTGTTGAAGAATATTTTCATCCGTCTGCAAAAAGATTAGATGTTAGAAAACGTATTTTATTATTAATGGGTCCTGTTAGTGGAGGGAAATCAACATTAGTTACGATGTTGAAACGAGGATTAGAAACATACTCACGTACAGATCGTGGAGCGATTTTTGCAATTAAAGGCTGCCCGATGCACGAAGATCCACTGCATTTAATTCCACATCATTTACGGGATGATTTCTTTGATGAGTATGGAGTGAGAATTGAAGGGAATTTATCACCATTAAATGTAATGCGTCTAGAGCAAGAATATGGGTCAAGAATTGAGGATGTAGTTGTAGAGCGTATTTTCTTCTCGGAAGATCGTCGTACAGGGATTGGTACATTTAGCCCGTCTGATCCAAAATCACAAGATATTGCCGATTTAACAGGTAGTCTAGACTTTTCAACAATTGCAGAATATGGTTCAGAATCAGATCCTCGTGCGTATCGATTTGATGGAGAATTAAATAAGGCGAACCGAGGGATGATGGAATTCCAAGAGATGTTAAAATGCGATGAGAAGTTTTTATGGCATTTATTATCGCTTACGCAAGAAGGTAATTTCAAAGCGGGAAGGTTTGCGCTTATTTCAGCAGATGAATTAATTGTAGCGCATACGAACGAAACAGAGTATCGCTCATTTATAGCAAATAAGAAAAATGAAGCATTGCATTCAAGAATTATTGTAATGCCAGTTCCATACAATTTACGAGTGAGTGAAGAGGAACATATTTATGAGAAGATGATTCATGAAAGTGATGTATCGAATGTGCATATTGCACCACACACACTTCGTGTTGCAGCGATGTTTACAATTTTAACTCGCTTAAAAGATCCGAAGCGTCCAGATATTGATTTAAACAAAAAGATGCGTTTATATGATGGTGAAATGGTAGAGGGTTATAATGCGATTGATGTAGAAGAATTGCAACGGGAATACCAAGATGAAGGTATGAGCGGTATTGACCCACGTTATGTTATTAACCGAATTTCTTCTACAATTATTAGAAAAGAAGTACCATCTATTAATGCACTAGACGTACTTCGTTCTTTAAAAGATGGATTAGACCAGCATCCATCCATTAGTAATGAAGATCGTGAGCGCTATATGAACTTCATTTCATTAGCAAGAAAAGAATATGATGAAATTGCTAAGAAAGAAGTACAAAAAGCATTCGTATATTCATACGAAGAATCGGCTAAGACACTTATGGATAATTACTTAGATAACGTTGAAGCATATTGCAATAAATCGAAATTACGTGATCCATTAACAGGTGAAGAAATGAGCCCAGATGAAAAACTAATGCGCTCAATTGAGGAACAAATTGGAATTTCAGAAAACGCGAAGAAAGCATTCCGTGAAGAAATTTTAATTCGCATCTCTGCTTATGCGCGTAAAGGAAAACGTTTCGATTATAACTCGCATGAACGTCTTCGCGAAGCGATTCAGAAGAAGCTATTTGCTGATTTAAAAGATGTCGTGAAAATCACAACATCAACGAAAACACCAGATGAAAATCAGCTTAAGAAAATCAACGATGTTGTTGCACGTTTAATTGATGAGCATGGCTATAATTCTTCTTCGGCAAATGAATTATTACGCTATGTAGGTAGCTTGCTAAATCGATAGTTTGATAACAAAACGCTGTCTCTTGTTTTTTGCGGGACAGCGTTTTATTATCCATTCATATGTGTAAAGTGTCATACCTTGTCCAAATATAATAAATTAAGATGCAATTTCATGAATTTATTGTCAATTATTTTTACAATATGCATATGATAGAGTAACCAACCATTCATACGAAAAAAGCCAACACAATACAATATGTTGCAAAGTGAAAATGTGTGCAACAATGCATTGTGTTTCTTTCTTATCAGAGGCTGAATATTTCTTTCTATTATGTGAGTGGCAAAATTTTGTTTAGGATGCTCGGAGTATTGTATGTAAAACGTTATATATGTTTATGGGGTGATTTTCGATGGGCAGTTACCTTTCAAATATTTTAGCTTGAACATTATAGAACAAAATTTATAGATTGCTGTTCATAGAGAAAGACAATTACAGTAAGGAGGGAAAGGAATGAGCGAAGAAAATCAACCAAATTATACGATTTCACAGGAAAACTGGTCCCTCCATCGCAAAGGATATGACGACCAACAGCGCCATCAAGAAAAAGTACAAGAGGCAATTAAGAATAATTTACCCGATCTTGTAACAGAAGAAAGCATTGTTATGTCTAATGGCAAGGATGTTGTAAAAATACCAATTCGTTCTTTAGATGAATATAAGATTCGGTACAATTATGATAAAAACAAACACGTTGGGCAAGGAACTGGTGATAGCAAAGTTGGTGATGTCGTTGCGAGAGATGGATCAGGTGGTCAAAAGCAAAAAGGCCCAGGAAAAGGTCAAGGTGCAGGAGATGCAGCTGGAGAAGATTATTATGAAGCTGAAGTTTCTATTTTAGAATTAGAGCAAGCGTTTTTCAAAGAGCTAGAGCTTCCTAATTTAAAGAGAAAAGAAATGGATGAAAACCGGATTGAACATATTGAATTTAATGACATTAGAAAAACAGGACTATGGGGAAATATTGATAAGAAACGAACGATGATATCTGCATATAAACGAAATGCAATGCGTGGTAAAGCGTCTTTCCATCCAATTCACCAAGAGGATTTAAAGTTCCGTACTTGGAATGAAGTGTTAAAGCCAGATTCAAAAGCTGTTGTATTAGCGATGATGGATACGAGTGGATCGATGGGAATATGGGAGAAGCATATGGCACGTAGCTTCTTTTTCTGGATGACAAGATTTTTACGTACAAAGTATGAAACAGTTGATATTGAATTTATTGCTCATCATACAGAAGCGAAAGTTGTTACAGAAGAAGAATTTTTCTCAAAAGGAGAAAGTGGCGGAACGATATGTTCTTCCGTGTATAAAAAGGCATTAGAGCTTATCGATAATAAATATTCACCAGACCGCTATAATATTTATCCATTCCATTTTTCAGACGGTGATAATTTAACATCAGATAATGCGAGATGTGTAAAGCTTGTTGAGGAGCTGATGAAGAAATGTAATATGTTTGGGTATGGGGAAGTGAATCAGTACAACCGCCATAGTACGCTTATGTCAGCCTATAAAAATATTAAAGATGAGAACTTTAGATATTATATTTTAAAGCAAAAAGCAGACGTATTCCATGCGATGAAGAGCTTTTTTAAAGAAGAATCAGGAGAGAAAATGGCATAATCCCTTTTAAAAGGGATTATTTTTTTGTAAACTTTTTATTTTTTTAGTTGACAATGATAATGAAAATCATTATCATTTATTCAAGAAATGATTACATTTTGAATTATATATATTGGAGGAGATGTAAAGTTGAAAAAAAATAAAAAAAAACATATAAATGCAATGATTATAGCGGCGGCGTTATCACTTCCATTTGCTGTGTATTCGACACCTGCTTTAGCGGCGGTAGCAATTGAGGCGAATAAAACGGGACAAGGTTTAGAAGATGGTACATATGACGCTGTTATTAAAGCATATAAAGATAAAACGAATGAAGAGTCTATGGCAGCTGTTTATATAAAGGATCCGAAATTAACCATTGAGAATGGAAAGAAAATTGTAACAGCAACGTTAAGTGATAGCGATTTCTTCCAATACTTGAAAACAGAGGATATTCATACTCCTGGTGTGTTTCATGATGTAAAGGTTATATCAGAAGACAAAAAGAAAAATGGAACGAAGGTTATTCAATTTGAAGTTGGGGAATTGGGAAAAAGATATAATATGCAAATGCATATTTATATTCCAACGATGGCCTATGATAATAAATATCAAGTACAGTTTGAAGTAAATGCTTTAAATTTAGAAAACAATGTTCCAGAAAAGGAAAATAAAGAGGATAAAGTGGAACAACAAGATGAAAGCGGAAATGTAATATTAGATAAGCAATTACAAAGGCATATTAATAAACATAATTTAAATAGAGAAAATATAAATGATCCAATAACTAAGGAAGATTTATTAAAGATTAAAACATTATCCATTTATTCAGGTGAAGGAATAAATGAAATAGCTGGTTTAGAACATATGACAAATTTAGAGAAGTTGACGTTAAGAGAATCTAATGTAACAGATATATCAGCCATCTCGAAACTGAGAGATTTGAAGTACGTAGATTTAACTTCTAATCCAATTAAAAATATTCATCCAATTGAGCAGTTAGAGAATATTAATATGCTTTTTTTAAGAGATAATAAAATTTCTGATCTTACACCATTAAGTAAAATGAAAAAAATTAAAACATTAGATTTAGTTGGTAATAACATTGAAGACATCCAGCCATTATTTACATTATCAACTATGAAACAGTTATACTTAGCCAATAATCAAATCAGTGATCTTACTGGAATTAACCAATTAAGTAATGTGGAACTATTATGGATAGGGAACAATAAAATTAGTAATGTTGAATCTATTAGTAAAATGAGTAATCTTATTGAACTAGAAATTGCTGATAGTGAAATAAAAGATATATCACCATTATCTAAATTAGGAAAATTACAAGTACTGAATTTAGAAGAGAATTATATCTCTGATATATCACCGCTGAGTAATTTAACAGATTTACATGAGATGAACCTAGGAGCGAATGAAATTGCTGACGTAAGGCCTGTTGAGGAATTGGGTAAGCGAATTTCAATTGATATTCAACGACAAAAAATCTTTTTAGATGAAGCAAGCGTAGATGAAGAAATACAAATTCCAATATACAATCTTAAAGGGGAGCCACTTCAAAATATCAATTTAAAAAGTGAGGGGGCCATTCTGAATAATGGATTTATAAAATGGAATAGTCCTGGAGAAAAAACATATGAATTTAGATTAGATACAAGCTCTGGTGAAAGTAAAATAAGATTTAATGGGATGGTTGTCCAGAAAATAGTTGAAAAACAAAAAGAAAGTCAAAATGTAATCCTGGATAAACATTTACAACAACATATTAATAAAGAGAATTTAGGTAGAGAGAATTTAAACGCTCCTATAACAAAAGAAGATTTATTACAGATTAAAACATTAGAGATACTTAAAGAAAAAGGAAAAGAGATAAAAGATGTAACAGGTTTAGAGTACATGACGAACTTAGAAAACCTCACTTTAGAAGGAGTAGGCTTGAAAAATATTGAGTTCATCTCAAATTTGAAACAATTAAATATTGTGAATGTATCTCATAATCAAATTGAAGATATAACACCGTTATCTTCATTAAAAAACTTACAGTGGTTAAATCTTGCAGACAATCATATTAAAGATGTAACGGTTATTGGTTCAATGCTGGACTTACTTAGCTTGAATTTAGCAGGGAATGAGATTTGTGATGTAAGACCGCTAATACAATTAGGGCAGTGGTTTTCAATTGATGTCGGGAGACAAACAATCATTTTAGATGAAGCAAAAGTAAATGAAGAAATTCAAGTCCCTGTATATGACTTAGAAGGAGAAGCTATTGACAATATCAAAATGACAGGTGAGGGCGGAACGCTTAATAACGGAGTAATAAAATGGAGTACCCCAGGTGAAAAGGTATATAAATTTGATTTAGATTCTGATGAAATTAGTATAAGTTTTAACGGAACGGTAATCCAAAATATAGTTGAAAAAGAAGAAGTGAAAGAACCAGTAAAAGAAGTTGAAGAAACGAAAGAAGAAGTAAAAGAGCCAGTAAAAGAAGTTGAAGAAACGAAAGAAGAAGTAAAAGAACCGGTAAAAGAAGTTGAAGGTACAAAAGAAGAAGTGAAAGAAGAAGTAAAAGAAGTTGAAGGTACAAAAGAAGAAGTGAAAGAACCAGTAAAAGAAGTTGAAGAAACAAAAGAAGAAGTAAAAGAGCCGATAAAAGAAGTTGAAGAAACGAAAGAAGAAGTAAAAGAAGTTGAAGGTACAAAAGAAGAGGTAAAAGAATCAACAACTGGATTGAATCAAGAGCCAAAAGGGGATAATCAAGTTGGACCGGTGAAGGTGGTAGGACAAGAGAGTACGCAAGAAAAAGTTTCAAATAAGCAACAAGCTAATAAGCAAGAGGAAAATCAGAAGTCTTTAGCAGCAACTGGTA
The DNA here is from genome assembly GCF_016483575.1 of Bacillus cereus group sp. N12. Classification (NCBI taxonomy): domain Bacteria; kingdom Bacillati; phylum Bacillota; class Bacilli; order Caryophanales; family Bacillaceae; genus Bacillus; species Bacillus cereus group sp. N12. Next base: position 1,220 of record NZ_JAEHBO010000089.1, on the reverse strand, counting down.
GTCAAGCTAACACATCGAGTTTATTTTCTGGATTAGCATTTGTTCTTTCAGCATTAAGTATGTTTGTATTTAGAAAGAGAGTATTTAAGAAATAAATAACGTTTTATCTTATTATTACAAAAAATATATAATTATTTGAGAAGACCTTATCATAGCAATTTCATGTTGAAATATGCTTATGATAAGGTCTTTTTGAATAGGAGAAGGATATGGATACGAGGATGTTTTAATCACTAAAATAATGGAGAAACTGTAGCGGAAATTGTAAGTACTTTTCGTTCACGATACGTTCAAATTGTATGAAGAAATAATATGAAATATTGCATTTTACATCTTTTTATCCAGATAATATGTTAATTTCGTGAATGGAATATATAAATAGGGGGCAATGATATGAACAAGAAATCAAAGATTAATAAAATGATGCTTAGTATTAGTACAATGGCGCTATCGTTAGGAGCAATTCAAACGAATGTATCAGCAGAAGAAAAGGTGCCATATAATGTATTGCATTCGAAACCAGTTGGAATTGAAAAACCAGTAGATGAGATTGGACACACTTCTAAAGCCGAAGAAACATTATCATTTCAAGAACGTTTAAAAGTAGGAGATTTTTCACAGCGACCAGCATCTATTACGAAGAACTCGGCAGTAAAGCAAGCTAAAGAAAGCTATTCAATGGCTGATTTAAACAAAATGAATGATCAAGAGTTAGTTGAAACGTTAGGCAGTATTAAGTGGCATCAAATTACAGACTTATTCCAGTTTAATGAAGATGCAAAAGCCTTTTATAAAGATAACGGAAAAATGCAAGTAATTATAGACGAATTAGCCCATAGAGGTAGTACATTTACGAAAGATGATTCAAAAGGAATTCAAACGTTTACTGAAGTGTTACGTTCAGCTTTTTATCTTGCATTTTATAATAATGAATTAAGCGCTTTAAATGAAAGAAGCTTCCAGGACAAATGTTTACCGGCTTTAAAAGCAATCGCAAAAAATCCAAACTTTAAGCTTGGAACAAATGAGCAAGATACAGTAGTATCTGCATACGGTAAATTAATTAGTAATGCATCAAGTGATGTTGAAACAGTGCAATACGCATCGAATATTTTAAAACAATATAATGATAATTTTAATACATATGTAGACGATCGTATGAAAGGACAAGCTGTATACGATATGATGCAAGGCATTGATTATGATATACAGTCTTACTT
>NZ_JAEHBO010000088.1:0-18868 GCF_016483575.1 Bacillus cereus group sp. N12 | reverse complement strand
TTCTACTTTTTTGATCGATGCATATACACTTTCTTTTGTAGAGTCAATAAATTCTCCAATCCCTTTTATAGTAGGTGTTTGGAAGATTTGTCTTAAAGGTATCTCGACCATAAGTTCCTTATGGATTCTAGAAGCCATCGTAGTTGCTTTCAGTGAATGGCCTCCAATTTCAAAAAAGTTGTGTTGAATTCCTATGTTTTCTATATCTAAAATATCTTGCCAAATGGATACGAGCTTTTCTTCGACTGTATTCCTTGGCGCCTCATACTCTACTACTCCTGCAACCGAACTTCCATCAGGACTTGGTAAAGCCTTTCGATCTACTTTCCCATTTGTAGTAAGTGGTAACTTGTCTAGCTGAACAAAAAAAGCAGGAATCATATACTCTGGCAGCTCTTTTGCCAAAAACTTTCGAATTTCTTGAACCCTTGTCTCGTCCTTCGGTGTTTCAGAAGTAAAGTACGCACATAAATATTGATGATTATTATTATCTTCTCTTGCGATAACAACAGCTTCTTTTACTTCCTTATGTTTTAAAAGTTGACTCTCTATCTCACCCAGTTCAATCCTGAAACCACGAATTTTCACTTGATGGTCAATTCTTCCTAAAAATTCAATATTTCCATCAGGTAACATTCTCACAAGGTCTCCTGTTCGATACATTCTCTCTCCTAGAATGAACGGATTTGGAACGAATTTCTCAACTGTTAATCTCTCGCTATTTAAATACCCTTTACTTAATCCGTCTCCAGAAATACATAGTTCTCCAGGTACACCAAGTGGAAGCAAGTTAGAATTTTTATCTACTACAAAAACCGAAGTATTTGCTAACGGTTTTCCTATTGGAATAACCTCAGTTACTTCATTAACAAAATAATACGTAGCATATACCGTGCTTTCAGTTGGACCATAAACATGAATAATTTTATCTTTGCCCAATTTCTCAAGGGCTTTTTTCACATGTGGAACTGAAACTCTTTCACCACCGAATAATATTTTTCTTATTTTATCTAAACAATCTATTTCTAAATCTACAAGCGCATTAAATAAAGCTGTGGTAATAAACATAATACTTATCTGTTCTTCCTTTATTAACTTAGCTAGTTTAACAAGACTTAATACAGTGTCCTTCTCAACCATTATTAACTTTGCACCATTTAGAAGTGCACCATAAATATCAAATATAGACCCATCAAAAGCATAATTCGAAAGTTGTAGTATCGTATCATTCTCACTAATTTCAATATAATTTGTATTCTTAACTACTCTAATTGCACTATAATGCGGAATAACTACTCCTTTTGGTGTTCCTGTTGATCCTGAAGTATAAATGATATAAGCTGTATCACTTGAATGATTTATTAAATTCAAATTATCTGTACTTAGCCTTAAAAAATTCTCTTGATCTAAATTAATTAACTCCACATTCAAATTAAGTTGACTTATACATCTGTCTTGAGTCAATAAAACTTTTACATTACTATCTTGTAACATGTAGCCAATTCTCTCTTTAGGAGTATCAGGATCAATTGGTAAATACGCCGCTCCGGATTTTAAAATCCCCATAATTCCTATTATCATTTCTAAAGAACGGTCGACCATGATTCCTACAATTGTGTTTGATTGAACACCTTTTTCTCGCAGTAGTCTAGCTATTTGATTTGATTTTTCATTTAATTCCCTATAAGTTAGGTTATTACTTTTAAAGCTAACTGCCACACGGTCAGGTGTCTTCTCAACCTGTTCCTCAAACAATTGATGTATCAACCTATCTTTAGGATATTCAACGGTTGTTTCATTAAATTTATAAAGAAGGATGTTTTTTTCCTCTTCTGAAATTAAATCTATATCGCTCAGTTTCTTATCATCATTTTCAATAACTTGCTTCGTTACATTTTGAATATGACACTCTAGATTATTGATTAGTCTTTCTTCATATACATTTTCATCATATACAATTGTTAGTTTCAATTTCTCTCCTAATCCTACAGTAAGGCTTAGGCTATAATTACTTCTCTCCTCGTCGATTACAGATATAACTTCGAACCCTAATCCACTTTCCTTTTCTTCCAATCCTTTTTCATCAATAGCATAATTTTCAAATACTAATATATGATCAATAAGATTACTTTTTAAGTTACTAAGAGCTTGAACTTCGGCTAAATTAATATAATTATAATCATTACCCTCTATTGCATCATGTTGAGTTGCTTTTAAAACTTCTTTAAATGATTTTTCACTTTGCAGCTTTATTCTAGTTGGTATTGTATTTATAAATAAACCTAACATGTTCTCTATACCTTCTACAGCTGCATCTCTGCCTGAGACAACTGTTCCAAAAACAACATCATCACTATTGTTATACTTCGCTAGAATAAGCCCCCAAATACTCTGCATCACTGTATTTAAGGTGACGTTATTTTTATTTGCCAGTTGTGTAATCTTATCAGTTAACTCTTTTGAAAACTCTATCACTTTTTCTCTTCTCTGATAATTTCCAGCACTAGAGTTATTAAATTTAGGGAGGGTAGCATTTAACTCATATCCCTCCAGATACTTACTCCAATACTTCAATCCTTCTTCATTATCCTGATTATTTAGCCAATTTATATAATCACTATAGGGTCTAGGATCTTCTAATTGATGCTCTTCACCTTTCATTTTATGTGAATAGATAGTAAATAACTCATCTAATATAATCCCAATACACCAACCATCAAGTAATATATGATGAAAGCTCCAAATTACTTTATATGAGTTATCATTTGTTTTCATCAAACAAATTCTCATAAGGGTTTCTTTTGTTAGGTCAAATCCCTTCACCTTATCATCTACTATATATTTTTCCATATATAAATCTTTAGTGTTTAAATCTAAATTACTTACATCATTATAGCTAAACTTAATTTTTCTATCCCTTAATATTACATGTAATGGCTCGTCCAATTTATAATTAAATGATGCTCTTAACACCTCGTGCCGTTTCATAATCTCGTTGAAACTTTCCTCAAAAATAGTTTCATCTACATAACCTTTTATATCTAATATAATTTGTTCAAAATATGCATCTGAATTTTCATCTTCAATAGCATGAAACAGTATCCCCTTTTGCATATTTGACAATGGATAGATTTTCTCAACTTTATTAACTTTCATAAATTTATCCCCCTAAATAGTTTCCGTCGGAAAAGGCACAAGAATTATAAATATAATTTGTACAATTAAGTAGTCGTTATGATTGTGTTTTGCCTCCAGGCTTTAATTATCGATGTATTCATATTCACCTAGTAACTCATCAAGCTCTTCTAGTGACATTTTATTGTAACCATAATCGGAAGCTGTTTTTTCTGATTCCGTTTGATTAATACAATGATCGATTATCATTTCAAGGTTCTCTTTATACTTTTGGTTAAAATCAGCAATTAAAAATTCGGAATATTCCCCTTCGTTGAAGGTAGTGTTTATTATTAATGTATCCTCTACAATTATTGAATTAATTTCTATAGAAGCATCTCTTGCATTTTCGCCACCTATACTTTCGCCAGGTGATAGCCATGATGCAGAAAATTCTTCATTGGTCGCTTTTTTACTCATTTCTCCCAAATAATTAAATAATATAGGTGCCGTTTCATCATTTAACAAATCCTGATCCTTTTTCAGGTATTTTAAAACCCCATATCCTATTCCGTTATTAGGAATTTTTCTTAAAGTCTCTTTTACCAATTTTATACTCATAGAAATTTCTTTTTCTTTACCTAAATCAAAATATACAGGGTATATTGTAGTAAACCACCCAATAGTTCTACTAACATCTATGTTTTCAATGACTTCTTCTCTTCCATGACCTTCCATGAGAATTTTCAGCCTGTTTTCTCCTGTTAAATCTCTTACTGTTACTAACAAAGCCGCTAAAAGGATATCATTTATTTGAGTATTATAAGTTTTGTTTGTTTCTCCCAATAACTTTTGAGTGTTCTCCTTATTTAGTGAAATGGTTAAGGTCTTGCTATTTTTATAATCGGTCACATCTATTTCTTCATTTTTCACTAAAAAATCTACTTTCATTTTAGATATGTCTGCCCAATATTTTTTTTCTTTTAAAAGTTTATTACCTACCGCATAATCCATTAACTTTTCTGAAAACTCCTTAAATGAATCCGTTTTAAAACCTATATCAAGTTTTTCATTGAGATATGCTTGTTTATATAACATTTCGAAATCTTCGAACAATATTCGCCATGACACTCCATCTATTACAAGATGATGGATAGTAATAAGCAAATGATCACCCTCATTTGTTCTAAAAATGCAAAGTTTTAACATTTTACCGTCAGTAATCGAAATTTCTTTTTGTATATTTGTTGCTAGTTGACCCACTATCTCCTGTTGATTATCCTGATTCTTAATATCATGGACATATAAATCAAAGAAATCCCCATTCAAATCACGATTATATTGAATTATTTCACCATTTTCCTCTTTATAAATCATTCGTAAAGCATCGTGTTTTTCACAAATTTTACGAAACACCTTTTCTACAATCTGTTCTTCAAATCCATTTTTTCTATACAGCATAAATGATTGATTATAGTGATTTAGCTCTTTATTATTTAATGCTTTGTTTAATACAAAATGTCTTTTCTGTATTGGCATTAAAGGAACGTTTCCCTGAATTATTTCATAGTTTTTCTTTACTCTCGATTCATTTTTTACATACCTACTAAGATTTTTAATTTTCGGGTTTTCAAATAAATCTTTAATTTTGAATTTAAGATTCACTTTCGATAGTTTAGAAACTATTTGTAACGCTTTTATAGAATCTCCACCAACCTCAAAAAAACTATCGTTAATTCCAATTTCTTTAATACCCAAGACATCCTGCCAAGCTGATACAAGATGTTCTTCCACTTCATTTCGAGGCGCTTCATAATCTGTTCCCTTAGAAAGGTCCCCCCCTTGTACAAGAGGCAATGCTTTTCTATCTATTTTTCCATTCGGTGTAAGAGGCATTTTATCTAATTGAATAAAAAATGCAGGAATCATATAATCTGGTAAATAATTTGACAAGTAGTCTCTTAATTCACTTGTAGTTAGCTCCTCTTTAGCTATTATGTATGCACATAAATAGGTAAAACCAGCATTATCTTTCCGATCAACTACTACCGCCTGATCTATATTTTGATTACTTAATAGTTTAGCTTCAATTTCTCCTATTTCTACCCTAAACCCTCGAACCTTTACTTGATTGTCTATTCTTCCTAAAAACTCAATATTTCCATCTGAAAGCCATCTTGCAAAATCTCCTGTTTTATACATTTTTTCACCAGGTATAAAGCCATTTGAAACAAACCTTTCATGAGTAAGGTCTGGTTTGTTTAGGTATCCTTTTGCAAGACCTTTTCCACCAATGTACAATTCACCATACACCCCTAAAGGTTGTGGTTCTAATAAAGAGTTTAAAACATAATATTTTGTGTTATTTAACGGCTTCCCTATGGGAGTATTTACCATTTGCGGTATATACTCGTACTCTTCTTCATAATAGCTAGAATCAATAGTTGCTTCTGTAACTCCATAGCTATTAATTACTCTCATATTCTCCCCATATCTTTTAACCAAATTTTTGTACTCATGTATAGGACAGCTATCAGAACCTAATATTAATAATCGTAATGTCGTGAGGTCAAAATTATTTTCATATACATAATTCATAAAAGGTATAATAAGACTTGGAGTCGATTCAAAAATATTAATTTTATACTTCTTAATTGTCTTATATAATAAATCCAGTTCTAGCTTGATATGACTCGGTACTATATACATTGTCCCACCATTTAATAAACTTCTGCATAAGTCCCCTGCAAATACATCAAACGACATACTAGCCATTTGTAGTAAATTGACGTCATACTTTGACAATTCATAGTGATCTCTCCAAGTGTAATGGGCATTAACCAAATTTTTATGCTCTACTAGCACACCTTTAGGGTTTCCAGTTGTTCCTGATGTATATATGATATACACTAAATCATCCGGTGAATTGATATGATTCAAATTATCTTCATTGATATCATATATATCTATATGATTTATATTTACTACTTCACCGTAGACACCATTTTTATCCGTTAGATGTTCTTGGGTAATAATAATGTCCGCATTACTATCCTCAAGCATAAATTCTATTCTCTCTGTAGGGTATTCTGGATCTATCGGCAGATATGCTCCTCCAGCTTTTAGAACCCCCAATATTCCTACAATCATTTCTACTGATCTATCCACCATTATTCCAACTATACTATTTTGTGCAACACCTTTTCCTCTCAAAGTTCTAGCTAGTTTATTTGCTTTTTTATTCAATTCTTCATAGGTCAACTGCTTTTCTTCGAACACTACAGCTATATGATTTGGTGTTTTTTTAACCTGCTCTTCAAAAAGTTCGTGTATAGTAGCTACTGGATATTCAACAGCAGTATCATTAAACTTGTTTAATATCATTTCTCTTTCTTCTTGTGAAAGCAAATTTATTTCACTTAATTTTTGTTCAGGATTATTAACAATTTCTTTTAAGATATTAACTACATGATTTCCAATTCTTTGTATTGTTTCTTCTTTAAATAATTTTGTGCAATACTCTAAAATAAATTCTATATGATCTGTATTTTCAATTGCCGATAGACTTAAATCAAACTTTGCCGCTTTAAAATCAATGTCATAAGGTTCGATTTTTAAGCCTTTTATATTCAACTCTAGATTATCTAAATTTTGAATAGAAAACATTGTATCAAACAATGCGTTTCTACTAATATCCCTTTTTAAGGCTAGCTTTTCAACTAACTCATCAAATTGATAATCTTGATTTTCATAAGCATTTAAGGTATTTTCTTTTACTTTCTTCAAATAATCAATGAATCTACTGTCTGCTTTAGGACGATTTCTCATTACAAGAGTATTAACAAACATACCAATAGTATTTTTTAAATCATCATGTTGTCTTCCTGCAGTTGGCGAACCAACTATAATGTCTTCTTGTCCCGTATATTTCGAAAGTAGCGTTGTATATGCTGCTAAAAGTAGCATATACATAGTAACTCCATTTTCCCTTGCAAACATTTTAAGCTTGTTTGTTAGTTCAGAATCTATTTCAAAACTTAATCTATCTCCCTCGCTACTTTGTATTTGTGGTCTTGGAAAGTCAGTTGGCATATTCAGAACTGGTATCTCATCCTCAAATACTTTAAGCCAATATTCCTCCTGTTTCTTTATATTATCACCTTTATAAAACTCTTCTTGCCATTCCGAATAGTCTTTATATTGAATTTCTAATGGCACTAATTTTTTTTCTCCAAATATATCTGTTAACTCTTTCATCAAAATGCTCATTGATACTCCGTCTGAAATAATATGATGCATATCAAGCATCATGATATGCTCATCCTGACTAACTTGTACGATTTCTACCCTTAGAAGAGGAGCTACCTCTAGATTAAAAGGTCTTATGAATCGCGCCACTCGTTCTGATACGTTCTCTTCTCCTAATTCACCATATTCAATTTTAAAATCTATTTCTTTTTCTATCTTTTGAACTGGTTCTCCATCAATCATTACAAAAGATGTTCTTAATGCTTCATGTCTATCAATTAATGCTTTAAAGGCTTTTTCAAAAGTGTCCAATTGAAAGCGCCCCTTCATTTGTATAACAACTGGTAGATTGTAAGTAATTCCACTATCCTCTATTTGATTTAAAATATATAGCCTTTTTTGAGCCGATGAAAGATTATAAAATTGTTTCTCCTCAGCTTTCTTTATTTTTGAGTAAGTACTCATTTCTTTCCCTTTTATATATTCACCAATACCTTTGATAGTAGGAAAATTAAATATTTGTTTTAATGGTATTTCAACATTTAATTCTTTGTGTATCTTTGATACCAATGAAAAAGCTTTTAGTGAGTGTCCTCCCGCTTCAAAGAAGTTATGATTTATTCCAATTTTCTCTATACCCAAAACGTCCTTCCACACTAAAGCCAACTTCTCTTCTACTAGATTTCGAGGTGCTTCATAATGATCTTCTATAAATTTACTGAAATCTGGTTCCGGTAATGCTTTCACATCCACTTTTCCATTGAGTGTAATCGGCAATCTTTCCATCTCTATAAAATGTAAAGGAATCATGTAACCAGGAAGCTCTTTGGCAAGCAACTCTCTCACTTTATCTATGTTCAGTTCCTCATTCAAATCATTAACTGTAATAAATGCGCAAAGATATCTGTTTCCATCTATTCCCTCTTTATCAATTACTTTAGCTTCTTTTATGTTCGATTGTCTTAATAAGTGATATTCAATTTCTTCCAGTTCAATTCTAAAACCGTTAATTTTCACCTGATTATCTATTCTACCTAAAAATTCAATATTTCCATCAGGTAGCCATTTTACTAAATCTCCAGTCCGATACACTCGTTCTTCTAAACTAAAAGCATTAGGCTTGAATTTTTCTTCAGTTAATTCTTTATTATTTTTGTATCCTCGTGCTACACCTTCTCCACCTATATATAATTCACCAGGTATTCCTATCGGCAGTAATTGAGCGTTATTATCCAAAACATATAATTTATAATTACTTAATGGTTTACCTATAGGTACACTCATTCCTATACAATCATTGGAACTGACCTTATAATATGTTGCGCAAACAGTTGTTTCTGTAGGACCATATGAATTATAAACATCGGCAATCTCAATAATATTTTTTATATATTCATACTTTAAAACATCTCCACCACTAATAAATTTCATATTTTTATTAAGTATTAAATGCTTATTTTTATCAATTTCATTGAGTAACAGTGGTGAACAGCTTACTAAAGTCACATTATATTTTTCAATATTTTTAACTAGCTCATCTATGTTCAGATCACCAATTTTTTTACTAATAATTAATTTCCCTGAATTAGCTAAAATAGGAAATATTTCTTCCGTAAAAGCATCAAATGAAAATGAAACTACTTGTAATATAGAATCTTCTTCATTTAAAGTAATTTGTTTTGAAAATGCATAAATATAGTTAATAACGTTACAATGTGTAGTCATAACCCCTTTAGGCTTTCCACTAGAACCTGACGTATATATTAAATAAGCTAAATCAGATGAATGATTTAAATTTTCTAGGTTGTCCTTATTTAAAGAACTAATTTCTTCATCATTAAATAAAATACTTGAAACTGTTCTTACCTTGAATTGTAAGTGCTCCTGAGTAACGACTAAATTTGCTTCACTATCTTTTAGCATATATTCAATTCTTTCCTCAGGATACTCAGGGTCAATTGGTAAATATGCTGCTCCAGCTTTTAAAATCGCCAATATGCCAATTATCATTTCTGGGGATTTATCCGCCATAATTCCTATTACAGTATCCGGCTTTGCACCATTTTTTCTAAGCAATCTTGCCAGTTGATTTGCTTTTTCATTTAGTTGTGTGTATGTTAATTGTTCTTCTTCAAATATAACTGCAATATGATTTGGTGTTTTTAAAACCTGCTCTTCAAATACATGATTTAAGGTTTTATTTTTAGGAAATTCAGCCCTAGTATCATTAAATTTGTGTAATATGTTTTTCGTTTCTTCTTCTGAAAGTAAATTTATTTCTCCTAATTTAAGCCCCGGATTATTGGTAATTTCCTTTATTACATTTACTAAATGACCCGCAAGTCTTTTGATTGTTTCTTTTTTAAATAATTTTGTGCAATATTGCAAATCAAATTTCAAATGATCTGTATATTCTATCGCCGTAAGACTTAAATCAAATTTCGCCACATTAAAATCAATATCGCAAACCTCAGTGGTTACTCCATTTATATTAAACTCAAAATCATTTTGAGTTTGTATATCAAACATCGTATCAAACAATGCGCTTCTACTTGTTTCTTTTCTTAAATTTAGTTTCTCTACTAAGGTATCAAATTGATATTCTTGATTCTCATAAGCATTTAATGTGTTTTCTTTTACTTGTTTTAAATAATCAATGAATTTAGTATTTGCTTTTGGATGACTTCTCATTGCAAGAGTATTGACAAACATGCCAATCGTATTTTTTAAATCATCATGTGTTCTTCCCGCAATTGGTGAACCAACTATTATGTCCTCTTGCCTTGTATATTTAGAAAGAAGTGTTTTATATACTGCTAAAAGAAGCATATACATAGTAACTCCATTTTCTCTTGCAAGAAATTTAAGTTTATTTGTTAGTTCAGAATCTATTTCAAAACCAAGCCTATCTCCCTCACTACTTTGTATTTGTGGTCTTGGGAAATCAGTTGGCATATTCAGAACTGGAATGTCATCCTCAAATACCTTGAGCCAATATTCCTCCTGCTGCTTTACGTTATCTCCTTTATAGTATTCTTTTTGCCATTCCGAATAGTCTTTATATTGAACTTTTAATGGTGCTAATTCTTCTTCTCTAACTAAATCAGCTAACTCCTTCATCAAAATGCCCATTGATACTCCATCTGAAATAATATGATGCATATCAAGCATCATGATATGCTCATTCTGATTAACACATAAAATCTCTACCCTTAGAAGCGGCGCTATCTCTAAATCAAAAGGTCTTATAAATCGTGCCACTCGTTCTGATACACTATCTGCTCCTAATTCACTATATTCAATTTTAAAATCTATTTCTTTTTCTATCTTTTGAACTGGTTCTCCATCAATCATTACAAAGGATGTTCTTAATGATTCATGTCTATCAATTAGTGCCTTAAAAGCATTCTCAAAAACATACATTTGAAAATGGCCCACGATTTTGATAACTAAAGGAATATTATATGTCGTACCTTTAGATTCCAAATTATTTAAAATAAGCATCCTTTTTTGTGCCATTGATAAGGTATAACAATCGTTTTCTGATTGTTTCGCTTTTGGAATTTCATTCTTTTTTTCTATATCTTCATTTTTTAAAGCTATAATAATTTTTTCTTTATATAACTTTATTTTTTCCTTTAATTCAGCTGTTATTAGCTCACGAGGTCCAATAATTTTTATCTTCCCTTGATTCTGATATAAGAAAATGTTTGATTTTTTCAAATCATTTATAAACCCTTTAATATCCATAACTAGAATCATTCCCTTCGCGGTGCCCATTCAATTTCTCACACTATTAGTAAATAACTAAAACAACTATCAAATTTCATATACATCTTTGAAATTTAAACCATTGGGCCTAGTTTAACTGCACAATCTATTGCTTTTCCCTGCTGAGAAGAAGTATAGATTGTACAGTTTTCCTAGGATAAATCCCCTTTTTTTATAATTAAATCTTAAATCTCAAAGCAATCAACATTATAGAAAATCTGCCTTTTTACACCTATTACTAATATCTTTTACTTCCAAAAGAAATGAATTTCATTTTAAACCGTTATACCTCTTCCTCAACATAATCATAAGAACTATTTTGACGATCATGTTCAGTTGATAGGATATAATTTGCTAAACCCATTACACTTGGATTCTCAAAGAAATTGTGAATGCTTATATCTGTATTTAAAACTTTATTAATAGCAGCAACAGCACTCATTAACTTCAGTGAATTTCCTCCTATTTCAAAGAAGTTATGAGAAATCCCAATAGATTTGATGCCTAGGATTTCTTCCCAAATTGAAATAATAGTCTCTTCTACAAAATTACTTGGTGCTACGTACTCTACCTCAGTTGTTACATTCCCATCAGGCTTTGGTAATGACTTTCGGTCTACTTTCCCGTTTGTAGTTAGCGGTAGCTTATCAAGTTGAACAAAAAATGCAGGAATCATATACTCTGGAAGCTTTTTAGTTAGATACTTTCTAATTTCTTGAATTATCAATTCATCTTTCCATGTTTCAGAAGTAAAGTAAGCGCATATATATTTTTCACCATGAATATCATCTCGTACGATAACAATAGCTTCTTTTACTTCTTTATATTTAAGTAGCTGACTCTCTATCTCACCAAGTTCAATCCTGAAACCACGAACTTTCACTTGATGATCTATTCTACCTAAGAACTCAATATTTCCATCAGGCAACATCCTAACAAGATCCCCTGTTCGATACATTTTTTCTTCTGGTATAAATGGATTGGAGACAAACTTTTCTGCTGTCAAATCTGGTCGGTTTAAATATCCATGAGCTAACCCTGCTCCACTTAAACAAAGTTCTCCAGCTACGCCGATTGGAAGTAGTCTCTGATTTCCATCTACTATAAATACTGAAGTATTTGCTAATGGCTTCCCAATTGGTATTGTGTCGAATTCTTCATTGATTTCATTTATACAATAGTACGTAGCAAAAACAGTACTTTCTGTCGGACCGTATACATGAATCAGCTTATCTTTCCCTAGATACTCCAATGCTCGTTTTGTATGTGATACTGAAATTCTTTCACCACCAAAAAGGATTTTTCTTATATTAGATAAACACTCTATTTCTAAATCAGCCAACGTATTAAATAAGGCTGTAGTTATAAACATAACACTAATTTTTTCTTCCTTTATTAATTTTGTTAGCTTACTTAAATTCAATACTGTATCTATTGATACCATCACTAATTTCGCACCATTTAACAATGCACCGTAGATATCAAATACGGATCCATCAAAAGAATAATTTGAAAGCTGTAAAATAATATCATCTGAATCAATCTTAATATAGTTTGTGTCACGAACAACTCTTACTGCATTAGAGTGTGATGTAACCACACCTTTTGGTACTCCAGTAGAACCCGATGTATATATGATATAAGCTATGTTCCCAGAATCATTGATAGGAGCTAAATTCTCTTTACTCAATTGAAAATTCTCACTCTTATCTAAACTAACCATCTCTACATCCAATGAGGAATCATTAATGAACTTCTCCTGCGTTAATAGAATTTGAATATCACTATCTTGTATCATAAATTTGATTCTATCCTGAGGAGATTTAGGGTCTATCGGCAAATAAGCTGAACCTGATTTTAAGATACCCATTATTCCAATTATCATCTCAGGGGATCTCTCAACCATAATTCCCACAATTGTATTTGCAGTAATCCCTTTATCTCGTAACCATCTAGCAACTTGATTAGACCTTTCATTTAATTCTTGATACGTCATTTTAGTGCCTTCAAATTCAACGGCAATATGATTAGGCGTTTTCTCTACCTGTTCCTCAAACAGCTGATGTATAGTCTTATCCTTCGGATAATTCGTCTTTGTATCATTAAATCTATACAATAATGCATTTCGCTCTTTCTCTGGGATTATGTCTATCTCATTTAATTTCTTATCCTCATTTATAACAACTTGTTCCGTTACTTTTTTAAGATGCATTTCTATATTGTCTATTATTTTCTGTGGATAAATCTTTTCGTTATAAGTTAATTTTAATACTAACTGTTCTCCAGGAATTGCTACAATGTTGAATCCATAATTGCTTTGCTCTTCTCCCCTTATATTTTGACACATAAAACCTGTATTATTTTCTGCATGATTAAAACTACTATCATCGAGTGAATAATTTTGAAATACCATTACATGATCAATTAGATTCCTTTTTAGACCATGTAAAGATTGAATTTCAGCTAAATTTATATAGTTATATTTATTATTTTCTATTGATTCATCCTGGACATTTCTTAAAACCTCTTTAAAACTACTATCTTTTTCGAGTTTAACTCGAGTCGGAATTGTATTAATGAATAATCCTACCATCGCTTCAATTCCTTCTACTTTTGCCTCTCTTCCTGATACGACTGTTCCAAATACAACATCTTCTATATTATTGTACCTCGCTAAAAGAATGCCCCAAATTGTCTGCAGTACGGTATTAAAAGTAACTTGATTTCTATTTGCAAGTTGAATAATGTTACGAGTCATTTCTTTTGAAAACTCTATCATTTTTTCTTTTCTTTTATACTCATTAACTTTATTCAAGATTTTAGGAACCTGTGCTTGTTCTTCATATCCATCCAAATAGCTCTTCCAATGTGCTAATCCTTCTTCTTTATCCTGTTCTTCCAACCATCTTATATAATCACTATATGGTGTTGGCTCCGCTAAATGGCTCTCTTCACCTTTCATCTTTCTTCCATAAACATCAAATAACTCACCTAATATAATCCCAAGACACCATCCATCTAACAATATGTGATGATGACTCCATACCAATTTATATGAATCCTGATTTATTTGAATTAAGCTAATTCTCATTAATGTGTCTTTACTTAAATTAAAGCCTTTTTGTTTATCATTTTGTAAATAATTCTCTATAAACTTTGTTTTCTGCTCAATGTTTTCGTCTTGAATATCATAATAGTTGAAACCTACTTTTCTATCTTGAAGTATGACGTGTCTTGGTTCCTCCACTAATTCATACTCAAATGCTGCTCTTAATATTTCGTGTCTCCTCATTATTGTATTAAATGATTTTTCTAAAATATCTACATCTACAGTCCCTTTTATATCCATTACAATTTGTTCAAAATACATACTTGAATTTTTATCTTCTAATGCATGGAATAACATCCCTTTTTGCATATTTGCTAACGGATATATTTTCTCGATAGTAAAACCATTGTATTTTTCTTTTATTTCTTCAAGTTCTTCTAATGTTATATTTATATCTCCATAATCAAAAGGTGTTTGATCTGGTTCTACTTTATTCGCACAGTGATTAATTATTATTTCAAGACTTTCTTTATATTTCTGATTTAAATCCTTTATCATTTTTTCACTGTACTCTAATTCATTAAATGTTGTATGAATAACCAATTCACCATTTAAAACCATTGAATTCATTTCTATAGATGTATTCCTAGTAATTTTCTTACCGACTGTTTCACCTATAGACCATTTCGATGCAGAGAATTCTTGCCTGTTAATATCTTGATCCAATTCACCTAAATAGTTAAATGAAATTGGTGCCTTTTCTTCATTCACAAATCCCTTATCTTTTGCTAAATGTTTTAATACTCCATAACCTATTCCTTTATTCGGTATTTTCCTCAAAGTTTCTTTAACTGTCTTTATGTTGGTCGAAAGTTCATTTTCGTTCACTATATCTAAAATCACTGGATACATCGTCGTGAACCAGCCAACAGTCCTATTGATTTCGAAATTCTCTATTACGTCTTCTCTTCCATGCCCTTCCATATTTACTTTTAGCTTGTATTTCCCCGTCAATTCTCTGATTCCAACTGCTAAAGCTGTTAATAAAATATCATTTATTTCTGTGTTATATGCCCTATTTGTTTTTCTAAGTAAAGATGTAGTGAGTTCTTTATCTAATGTAATACTTACTGTACTACTATTTTCAAAGTTGTTTTTTGTGATTTCTTTCTTTTTAGGGATAAACTGTACATTCTCTTTTGATATGCTTGTCCAATATTCCCTTTCTTTCATTAATTCCCTACTCACGCTATAAGCTTTTAACTTTGATGCAAATTCTTTATAGGAATCTGTTTTGAATCCTATTTCTAGCTTTTCACCCTTTTCTAGTTGTGAATATAAAGTCTCCAAATCTTCGAGTAGGATTCTCCATGATACCCCATCCACTACAAGGTGATGAATCGCAATCAGAAGATGGTCTCCTTCATCCGATTTAAATATACAAAGCTTTACAAGTTTACCTTCTTTAATATCCATCTCTTTTTGAATACTTGTAGCAATTTCATATACCTTCTCTTCCTTATTCTCAACGCCCTTAACATCATAAATATATAAATCAAATAAGTTCTTGTCATAACCTCTATTATATTGAATTATTTCTCCTTCTTTTTCTTTATATATCATGCGTAAAGCATCATGATGTTCCATAATTTTATTAAATATTTCTTCTACCTGTTTTTCATCAAATCCATTTTCTCTAAATAACATGAACGATTGATTAAAATGATTCATCTCTTCTCGGTTTTTCTCAAAATACCAGCTTTGTATTGGGGTTAATTCTACTTCCCCCTTTACTGTTTCATGAACCTTTTGTTCTTTCTTTTCTCGTTTTATATATTTTCCAAGATTTTTAATTTTTGGATGTGCAAATAAATCTTTCATTTCTAATTTAAGGCCAATTCTAGATAATTTAGATATAATTTGGATTGCCTTAATGGAATCTCCTCCAGATACAAAGAAATTATGATTAATCCCTATATCCTCTATCCCAATAATACTTCTCCAAATTTCAACGAGCTTTTCTTCCACTTCATTTCTCGGTTCCTCATACTCTACCCCAGTATCAATGCTTCCATCTGGTTCAGGAAGTGCTTTTCTGTCTACTTTCCCGTTCGTTGTTAACGGTAGCTTATCTAATTTCACAAAATATCCAGGAATCATATAATCCGGAAGTTTCTGTTCTAAATATTCTCTAATTTCCCTTGCATGTAATTCTTTTTCTGAAACGATATATGCACATAAATATTGATTATTTTCCTTATCTTCTCTAGCTATAACAATCACTTCTTCGATATCTTGATGAGTTGACAGTTGACTTTCTATTTCTCCGAGTTCAATTCGATAACCACGTATTTTCACCTGATGATCTATCCGTCCTAAAAACTCTATATTCCCATCAGGTAACCATCTTGCAAGATCTCCAGTACGATACATAGATTTACCGTTATCAAATGGATTTTCAATAAACCTCTCAGCTGTTAATTCTAGATTATTCAAATATCCTCTTGCTATCCCCTCACCTGATACACACAGTTCCCCAGCTACTCCAATTGGCTGAAGATTATTTCCCTTGTCTAATATATATATATTAGTGTTTAAAATTGGTTTTCCAATCGGAATTACCTTATCATTGCTTATTTGATCAAACTCAATTCTATAGCTTGTGGAATCTACACAACACTCTGTAGGCCCATAAACATTTGTAATATTAGGTTGAAGATTGGCGAATTTTTCAAATAAACCTTTGATTAAATAAGGCGTTAATGCCTCTCCGCCTACAATAAATTCTTTAATTTCTAATTCTTGTTCTATTTTTTTTACATAGCTAAGCATTGTTAAATGTGCCGGAGTAGCATCGGATACATGTATTTTATTTGTTGCATAATACTCAATTAAACTCATTGCATCCCAACTTACTTCCTTTGGCACAACAAATAAGGTATGTCCTAAAAGTAATGTTGCAAATATTTGTTTCACCGATGCATCAAATATAAATGGTGCTAGCAACGCGACATTAACATTAGTATTAAATTTTTTATAAATTACATCATTTAACCCATTGACTAAGTTATTTACACTATTTTGTTCTATCATTACCCCTTTAGGATTCCCTGTAGAACCTGATGTATATATTACATAAGCTAAATTTCGGGGACTATTTATTTTACTGATGTTCGTTCTATTTTCTCCATATTTTAATTTATCTAATTGTATAATTTGTCCATGAAAAGTTATATCGCTATGAACATCATTCGTTACGCATAGTATCTCTATATGGCTATTACGTAACATATATTCTTTTCTTTTCCTAGGATAAGTTGGATCAATTGGTAAATAAGCTCCTCCAGCTTTTAAAATCCCCATTATACCTACTATCATTTCAATAGAGCGTTCCACCATTATTCCCGTTACTACGTCAGGACCAACTCCTTTTTCGCGAAGTATATGCGCAAGGCTATTTGCCCTTTCATTTAGTTCTTTATATGTTATACTTTGATTTTCAAAAACAAGTGCAACATTATTAGGTGTCTTCTCTACCTGTTCTTCAAAAAGCTCTGGAAGTGTTTTTTCTTTAGCATATTTTCCTTTTGTATTATTAAATTCGTTTAATAACTTACTTTTTTCTTTCTCTGTTAATATATCTATTTCACTTAATTTCTGCTCTGGATTTTTTACTACTTCTCTTAAGATATTTATAAAATGCTCTAAAAACTTCTCTATTGTCTCCTTATTATAGAGAGCCGTACAGTATTCAATTTCTAGTCCTAATCCATCCTCTAACTCACTTACATGTATAGTAATATCAAACTTAACTATTTTCCGCTGATCTTCTAACATGCTAACCTTTAATTCATCTAAATTTAATAGCATATTATCAGTGTGTTGAAATACAAGCATCGTATCAAATAGTGGATTTCGTGAAATGTCTCTTCTCACATTTACCTTTTCTACCAATTCTTCAAATTGATAATCCTGATTTTCATATGCTTTCAATGTATTTTCTTTTACTTCTTTTAAGTACTCTTTAAAAGATGTATTGCCTTTTGGATAATTTCTCATCGCAAGGGTATTCACAAACATTCCCATTACATTATTTAAATCTACATGTTTTCTTCCTGCAATTGGTGATCCTACTACTATATCCTCTTGCCCTGAATATTTAGAAAGCAAAGTCGTGTATCCTGCTAACATCAGCATATACATAGTAACTTCATTTTCTGTAGCCAACTTGTTTAACTGATTATAAGTTTCACTATTGATTTTTAAATTGATTCTATCTCCAGCAAAACTTCTTCTTTTTGGCCTTTTATAGTCTGTTGGCATATTTAGTACTGGTACTTCTTCATTGAACACATTCATCCAATACTTTTCTTGCTTTTTGATTTCTTCTTGAGTAAGCAAGCCTCTTTGCCACGCAGAATAATCTTTATATTGAATGCTTAATGGAGATAATTTTTGACCATTATATAATTCAGCTAATTCCTGCATGAAAATCCCCATTGATACACCATCTGAAATGATATGATGCATATCTAATACCATCACGTGCTCATTATCTGTGACATGTATGATTTCAACCCGTAAAAGAGGAGCTTCTTCCAAATCAAACGGTTTAACAAATCCATTGATTATATCATCTAGCTTATCGGTACCCATTTCTCTATACGTCACTTGGAAAGCTATGTC
>NZ_JAEHBO010000087.1:0-19056 GCF_016483575.1 Bacillus cereus group sp. N12 | reverse complement strand
TCTAGCTTCGTCGGCAGCGTCAGATGTGTATAAGAGACAGGTATCACCGGTTGCCCCCGTTGGACCTGTTGCTCCTGTTATTCCTGTCGCTCCTGTTGGACCTGTTGGACCTGTTGCTCCCGTTGCTCCTGTTATTCCTGTTGCTCCCGTTGGGCCTGTATCACCGGTTGCCCCCGTTGGACCTGTTGGACCAAGCTTAGGTACTGTCCCATCGCAACTAAAACAACATGAATCAACATGTACACCATTTTGATTATTACACCCACAATATCCATTTGTATTATTGAGCCATGAAGACATGTTGATCCCTTCCTTCAAATTCAATCTTTTCAGTACAAACAACGAATTATAAAACAACTATCCAATAATAAAGAAATACTTTATTCCGTACATTCTAATAATTATTACATGCGACACCCTTCCCTTTTGCTTGTACATTCGCCTTCCTGCTTAAACGAAATTCCTTTTCTGCATTTTCATATACATATAGATTTCAACCTCATATATTGAAATCTGTATAATTCGTTATTTTTCGTCAAAATTTTAAAAATATATTGACACTTAAAATATCATCATAGTATGATTTGGATGTTGTAATTGATAACGATTTTCAATATCGTACATTGCAAATTAAATAATTTATTTGGGGGCAGAAGATGAAGAAAATTCTCAGTATTTTCATAGTAATTCTTCTATTCGCTGTTGGATGCGGACAGCAAAAAGAGGAGAAAAAGGAAACAAAAGCGGACAATAAAAATCAAACTATAACAATTAAACACGCTGAAGGGGAAACGAAGTTAGATAAACCAGCGAAAAAAGTTGTTGTACTTGAGTGGGTATATTCAGAAGACTTATTAGCACTTGGTGTTCAGCCAGTAGGGATGGCAGACATTAAGAATTATAATAAATGGGTAAATACAAAAACAAAACCGAGTAAAGATGTTGTAGATGTAGGGACACGTCAACAACCAAACTTAGAAGAAATTAGCCGTCTAAAACCAGATTTAATTATCACAGCATCATTCCGTGGTAAAGCAATTAAAAACGAATTAGAGCAAATTGCTCCTACAGTTATGTTCGATCCATCAACTAGCAACAACGATCACTTTGCTGAAATGACAGAAACATTTAAACAAATTGCAAAAGCTGTTGGAAAAGAAGAAGAAGGTAAAAAAGTATTAGCTGATATGGATAAAACATTTGCTGATGCAAAAGCAAAAATTGACAAAGCAGGCTTAAAAGATAAAAACATCGCAATGGCACAAGCATTTACTGCTAAAAACGTGCCAACATTCCGCATCTTAACTGACAATTCTACAGCTTTACAAGTTACAAAAAAATTAGGTTTAACAAACACTTTTGAAGCGGGTAAATCAGAGGCAGATGGTTTCAAACAAACAACTGTAGAATCATTACAAAGTGTACAAGATTCAAACTTCATTTACATTGTAGCGGATGAAGATAACATTTTTGACACTCAACTAAAAGGCAATCCTGCTTGGGAAGAATTAAAGTTCAAAAAAGAAAACAAAATGTATAAATTAAAAGGCGACACTTGGATTTTCGGTGGTCCTGAGTCTGCAAAATCTTTAGCAACACAAGTAGCAGATGTAATGACAGCGAAGAAGTGATTACACGATGAATAGCTTACAACATACACTTCGAGCAAGTCTTGTATTCGGAGGAGGAGCAGCTCTCTTGCTCCTCCTTTTCTTTATTCATATCGGACAAGGTCAAGCAAATATTTCCTATAGTATGATTATCGATGCTCTTATCTCACCGAACCAATCACTAGAGCACCAAACTTTAATCATGCTTCGATTACCTAGAGCCGTAATTGCTATTTTAGCTGGAGGTGCTCTTGCTGCATCTGGGGTCATTTTGCAAACATTAACAAAAAACCCACTTGCTGAATCAAGTACAATGGGAATTCACTCTGGCGCATATTTCTTTCTAGTAGCGGCTACAATTTTCTTACCGAAAGGTCTGCAAATTAACTCACTTCTTTTCACATTTATCGGTGGTGCTATTACTGCTTTATTTGTATACCGTATTTCTGGTGGGAAAAAGGGAACCCCACTTAGAATGGCACTAGCTGGGATGGTCGTTACATTAATGCTTTCTGCTTTTACTGGAACGATGCAGCTTTTCTATGAAAATGAAACGGCTGGTTTATTTTTATGGGGAGCTGGCTCTCTTATCCAAAATAACTGGGATGGCGTTCAATTTGCTTTTCCATTTATCATTATTTCTTTCCTAGTTTTACTATTTATGTCTCGTAAACTCAACATCCTCTTACTTGGTGACGATGTTGCTGTTTCTCTTGGTGAAAAAACAGCAGTAACACGTCTTATCGCCTTCATTGCTGCAATCTTTTTAACAGCAGTAATTGTCACTGTCGTTGGACCGATTGGGTTTGTTGGCTTAGTTGCACCACACTTAATGCGCCTTATTGGTTACCGGCAACACTTTACTCTTCTTCTTTCCTCATTCTTATGGGGAGCAGTATTATTACTTGGGGCAGATGTCGTCGGTAGATTAATAGATCCAACTGGTGCAGAACTTCCTGTTGGAGCAGTCACAGCAATGATTGGGTCACCTTGGCTTATTTATTTAGTGTATCGTATGATGAAGTCGAAACAATATATGAATGATAACGGTGCGAATGCAGCTGGAGCTAGTTCCCGCTATTACTCTTATAAAAAGGTAATCATCATATCTATCACGCTTTGTATTGTGACGATTGCTCTTGGTGTTACAATCGGTAGTAATGCTTATATCGAAAGCATTACAAATGTTATAACAGGGCAATTAACGCAATTTGATAAAAATATGATGATGAACCTTCGTTTACCAAGAATGCTCGTTGCCGCTATTGCTGGCGCATGCCTTGCAATAAGTGGGCTTGTCTTCCAAGGAATATTACGAAACCCACTTGCCGACCCTTCGATTATTGGTATTTCGTCTGGAGCAGGTGTCGGTGCTTTAACTATTATGTATGTTTTCCCTGCACTTCCAGGTTTCTTCCTACCAATTGGTGCATTTATCGGCGGACTACTTGCAGTTGGAATTGTCCTCTTCTTCTCATGGAAAGCAGGATTTAGTCCAACAGCTCTTGCTTTAATAGGGATTGGTATTTCGGCTCTCGGCTCAGCAATTATTCAAATCTTTATCGTTAGAGCGAATTTGAATGTTGCTGCTGCTTTAACATGGCTATCAGGCAGTACGTATGCAAGAGGATGGAATCACTTAGAAAATATCATTCTATATCCATCACTTATTCTTATACCAATTATCTTTTTCTTAATGAAACAACTTGATGTCCTTGTACTTGGAGACGATTTAGCAACTGGACTCGGACAGCCTGTAAATAAAACGCGTCTTGCTCTAATTGTACTAGCGACACTTCTTGCATCTATAAATATCGCGGCTGTCGGTACAATCGCCTTTTTAGGCCTTGTCGCTCCTCACTTAGCAAGAATTGTTGTTGGTATGAATCATCAAAGATTATTCGTTTGTTCCGCTCTGTTTGGAGCAATCCTTCTTTCTGTTGCTGACTTACTTGGACGTACAATCGCATATCCGAAAGAAATTCCCTCTGGCCTTGTCGTTGCTGTACTTGGGGCACCTTATTTCTTATGGTTGATGAGGAAGAGTGGGAAGAAAGTTAATTAAAAGACGGCTTCATATATATGAAGCCGTCTTTTCCTATTATGGCATAAAATTAATATAGGCTTTGTACAGAATATATATAACAAGTGCATACATGATTATATTGAATACACTTCGTTTTAAAGTTAACTTTCTCTGTAATTTTAGTTCTATTCCATTTGCTACTTTCAGTCTACCTACCATTTTAAATAACTCTCTGTAATCATCAGCATTTCCCAATAATACGTACTCCTTATCATTTTTATACTTTATATGTAGAAATTCACTCCCACCTTTACGGTCTAATATTGTTCTCATAGAAGCTATTTCATTTAATACACATACTTTTATATCAACTTCATTATAATAACGATCCACAAAAAATACATACAACCGTTTATTTGTAACGATTAGCACATTATTAATACCGAAGTTCATCGCAAGAACGCCTACCCCTAATGTCATGGCTGTGCCTGTCTGCCAATTTTTCACACGAGGATTTTCGACAAGCATACTATATAAAATCTCTTCGCTTCCCTGTAACTCTTCTTGTACAACCTCATAACAACGTTTCATTAAAATTGTTTTTGTTACAACTTCTTTTGTACGATTTATTTTCTTTTTATCTATTTTCTCATCATTTCTATAATCATCTACAAAATTATCGCTATACTGCAAGTTATTTAATTCCTGAAGTAACTTTTCTTTATTCATTTCTTTCCCCCCCCAACAGCTTCTTCAATTTCTTTCTCCCTCTTGAAAGCCTGCTATATACCGTATCTCGTGTCATACCGAATTCAAGCGCTATTTCTTGTACGCTATATTCATCTAAATACCTTTTTATAAAAATTTTCTTATCTTCTTCATTCAATTCTTTAATTAAAACGTAAAAATTATAATCTCGCTCTTCTTTTGTTAAATTGACATTTTTTCTATCTTCATATATTTCTTGCTGAAGCTCTTGTAATTGATAAGCCTTATTACTTTTTCGTTTATAATCAATAGCTTTAAACTTAGCGACAAATATAAGCCAGTTTCTAAACTTCCCACGATTTTCATCATAACTACTAATGTTGTACCAAACGATTAATAAAATATCGTCAACACATTCGTCCACTAATACCTTGCTCTGTGCCGTATCTAAAACACTATGAACCACCTTATAAATTAAATCCCCATATCGATCAATTGCTGTATGTAATGCTAACATGTCTTGTTTTCGAAGACCTTCTACTATTTCTATATCCTTCACCCTTATCACCACTCTTTATCCCCTTCTTTATTCATTATATATACGAATGAACACATTCGTTTCCTGACACTTTTACAAATATTTTCTAATTGTTTTCATATTGTAGCAAATACTTAATTAATTATTTCTTGTGGAACAGGGATTATATTATCTCTCACGAATTTAATCTATGAACAAAAATAGGAGGGATAACAATGTACCAAACAATTGAAGGCTTCTTTCAATCATGGACTTACGAAGCAGAGTCTACTCAGAAAATGCTTAATTCATTAACCGATGCATCTTTATCACAAGAAATTGCGCCTGGGCATTGGACATTAGGAAGAGTTGCTTGGCATATCGTAACGGCAATTCCTGTTATACTATCTGGCACAGGCCTAAAGTTTGAAGGAGAAACGAAAGATTATCCTGTTCCAACTTCTGCAAAAAAAATTGCAGATGAATACCATAAAGTGAATGCAGCTTTCGTTGAAGCACTTCAAAGCGAATGGACTGATAAAGATTTAGCAACTATTAATGACTTCTTTGGTCGTCCTATGCCGAATTCTATATTTTTAATGACACTCATTAATCATCAAAATCACCATCGCGGACAAATGACAGTTTTAATGCGACAAGCTGGCTTAACAGTCCCTGGCGTATATGGTCCTGCAAAAGAAGAATGGGCTGCGACTGGAATGGAAGCTCCTAAAATGTAACAACAAAAAAAGACAAGGTGTTTACACATCTTGTCTTTTTCTGTAACTTGTTTCATGTGAAACTATTTTTACTAAATGGTTGTTTTATGGAAAAGATAGGTTAAAATGAACACATATTATGAAGAGGAGTAACCAAGTTGAATACAAAAAATAAAAAAATAGTTATGGGAACTATTTTACTAACTTCTATTATTGGAGTTATTAGCGTATCTCTATATTTCACAAGTTATGGTACCCCTTGGGGAAAACAAGCAGCAATTGCGGAATCAAAGAATTATATTACAAAATACTTTAATTTAGATGCAGAAGTCAAAAATACTTCTTACAATGCTAAAATGAATAGCTATGCCATCTCCTTTGAAACAAGTACCGACGGAGAGTTTACTATCGAATATAAAAGTCCTAATAACTTTAACATTTCTTCAGGAGTTCAGGAATATTTGAGCAAACACTCCAAATTTACAGAGTAGTAACGAAGCATACATACGTAAAAAAGAGTTGGTGTAACGCCAACTCTTTTTTACGTATTCTTGTCATACTGTTATATCTTCCTTCTCTATATTTTTAATTCCGTAATATGCAATTACAACTCCAATTGCTGCAAGTGCTAGTTGAAGAGGAAGAAAAGTTGCTGTAGAAAACGCTGGGTTGCCATTATTCATTGCAATTGTGACAACGATAAGAGATGAAACAATTGTAGTTGGCACGGAACGTTTACGCATTCCAAAATATAATGGGATTAAACTCATTCCCGCAGTTGCAATGGCTAAAGGAACTAGTTTTATTCCTTCTTGCATCAATTGATCTACTGTGAATGAATTAGGAAGAATTGAAAAATAACTATCTATCCCAAAGAAAATTCCTACTACTAAAATGTTAGATACAATAACTGTTATAAATGTTACTGTCGCTGTAATAGCCAACTTACTAGCCATCATCTTCTTTCGGTTAATGGGATAAGAAAACATGAGTAGTATTGTTTTATTTTTATATTCACCAATTATTAGCCTTGCGATTAATACACTACCAAAAACAATAAACGTTGCTCTTACTATTGTGCTAGCCATTAACAATATCGTCTCTGGATTCCTTATTTCTGCATCACCTTCTACTTGAGCTATGATGCTCACAAAGATCATTAATGCCAGTATAACAATATTTGCAATAATTGCTCTCTTCACGTACCAACCAAGCTTAAACTTTTTCAATTCTAGCTTCATTAAATGTAGCATGATAGTGTCCTCCTTCCTCCTAAGATTTAATCAATATAAATGACTCCTGTTTCACTTAAAATCTTCGCTTCATTTTTTGCATCACCAATCGTTCCTACTTTTATTTTTTCTGTATTTTTATCTTTCTTAAGTCCTTTTAAATCCACTATTACGTCAGCTGAATTACTTTTAGCCATAAGCTTCAATGATGCTGGGACGCCTTTATACCGTACGCCAATATCCCCTGATTTTGTTTCTACAAATAATGATT
The DNA here is from genome assembly GCF_016483575.1 of Bacillus cereus group sp. N12. Lineage (NCBI taxonomy): Bacteria > Bacillati > Bacillota > Bacilli > Caryophanales > Bacillaceae > Bacillus > Bacillus cereus group sp. N12. The sequence continues at coordinate 11,973 of NZ_JAEHBO010000087.1, read as the reverse complement.
TTCCTTCTGTCATATCTTTCAGTAATACTTCCCCAGATGTTGAAGTGATGTTCACATTTTCGTTTTTTACATTTTTCACATAATTATCGCCAGTAGTAGAAGTTATATTTACTTCTTGTAATGAACTATCTTTTAACATCAAATCCCCACTTTCGGATATGAACTCACCCTTCTCTGCCAATAGTCCTGTAATCATTCCATCTCCAGATTTTCCTTTCGTCACGATACTTTTTACTACTATATCTCTTATTTTCACATCACCCGATTTATTATTTACTACAATTTTGTCTATTTCTTTCCTCGGAATAGCTATACATATACTATTTTTCTTCCTAAACGTAAAACCATTAAAAAATTTGGTCACCTTTTGTTTTTGCTTAATCACAATTTTATTTTCGTCATTTTCTATTTTGACGGGATTTATTTCTTTATCTACTTGTTGACCTTGAGCAGAAATTACTATTTTATTAGCGTCTGTACTTTTAAATTCAATATTCCAGTTTTCATTGTCTACTTCTATTTCTTTTATATTATTTATCTCAAAAGACTTTTCTTGCTTAAAATCTTTCACCTGAAATATCTTAAAACCAAAAACCACACTAGCAATTGTAATGAATAATATTGCAATTACTATTATTTTTTTCACCAGTCATACCCCAGTTCGTTTTTGTTTTAAGCTTGCTTCACGCCACATCAATCTTGTCGATTTTTCGATACGATAGATAACTAATGAAAATTCCTAATAAACAGAGCACGATTGGGATAGCTATAAACTCAAACATACTTACTTGACCGTTTCCAGGACCAACGTTACCATTAATCAGCATACCAATTATTACTGCTGAAGTAATCGTTGTCGGTGTCGATTTCTTTCTCATTCCAAAAAATAAAGGAATTAAGCTTATACCAGATATCATAAATGCACTTATAATAGTAGTTGGAACGGTAGCTATTATTTCCCCCATCGTAACAGGCGTTTCAAGTATTCCTATTATTGGATTCATACAGAATATGAGCAAACTAATAATAAATGTTGCGATTATCGTGCTCACAAAGCAAAAACTAAAAACAATTGCTAATTTCGCTTTCATTAGCATTTTCCTTTGCAGTGGGTACATAAATAGTAGCTGTATTGTTTTGTTCTTGTATTCATCAATCACTAAACGTGATAAAATAACCGATGCAAAAATAATAAATGTAATTCTAATAAAAATATTTGCTAAAGACATGTATTCCATATAGTTAGAGAACATCAACTCATCCTCTACTTTAGATGCCCATGCCATAAGACTTACCGCAGCAAAAATTGCTATAATACCAATCGCTGCTCCTTTAAAATAACTAGATAATTTATGTTTTTTCCATTCGAGTTTCATTAATTTAAACATATAAACCACGCCTCCATTCTTTATATACCTGTCTCTACACTGCTAACATTCTAATTCCAGCAGTAACTACGCTTAACATTCCTATCACTAGTAGAATTAACAACCATTTCCGCTCTGGTTTCCTATAATATAAAATTCCACTTATAAACATTACGATTAATCCACTTACCAGGTTCAGCCACAATTCATTAAGCATGAATGCCCTCTCCATCCATTACATTTAAGAAATATTCCTCTAAGGAACTATGTTTCTTATTAATACTTTCAATTTCCACATCATTCATAATAAGTGCTTTTGAAATGGCTTGCTGAGACACTGCCGTATCATACACACGAATCATATTTCCGCTCATTATTTTATAATTTTTTATACCAAGTTTATCTTCTAAAACATAAGCTGCACGCTTCACATCAGGAACAGTAATTTCAATGTACTCTGTTTGTTTTCCGTTAATACTCTTCATTGAAACTTCTTTTATTAGTTTTCCATTTTGAATTACACCAATTGTATCCGCCATTAATTCCATCTCACCTAAAATATGACTAGAAACTAATAATGTAATGCCATATTCTTTGCAGAGCATTTTAAATAAGTCTCGTAACTCTTTAATACCAATTGGATCTAAACCGTTTATGGGTTCGTCTAAAATGAGCAATTCTGGCTTTGTCACGATTGCCCTTGCAATACCAAGTCGTTGTTTCATTCCCAATGAAAAATCTTTTACTTTTTTATTATCTATCCCTTGCAGTTTCACTAAATGTAATGCATGGTCAATTGCGTTTTTATCGTAATAGCCCATATATTCACAATGTAATTCTAAATTTTCTTTCGCCGTTAATTTATCATAAAAGATTGGGTATTCAATAATTGTCCCCATTCTTTTTAATACTTCATAAGATGTGTCTGTTAACTTCTCACCTAAAATTTCAATCTCACCGCTCGTCGGTTTTATTAAATTTGTAATCATTTTCATAATCGTTGTTTTACCAGCACCATTCGGTCCTAAGAAACCGTATATCTCTCCTTTTTTCACATGCATGTTAACGCTAGAAATAACTTCTTTCCCTTTAAACACTTTCGTTAACTGATTCGTTTTTAATATATAGGTCATGTCACTTTCCCCTTTCGCACTACTTTATATTTTTATAATAGAGAACGGAAATCTCTTTTTTCTTACCCGTTTCTTACAAATTCCTTACGCTGAAAAAAAAGCTTGTAGAATCTACTTCTCTACAAGCTAAAACTGCATCTTTTTTAATGCAACTGTAAAAATTGTTTTTTCATACGGCTTACTAGAAAGATGAATTTTTCCATCCATCGCTTCCACCAGTCTTTTCGTAATCGTTAACCCTAAACCGCTTCCTTGGTACAATCTATTTCTCGAATCTTCAAGTGTGTACATACGCTCAAACACTTTATCAATATGAGATTCATCAATCCCTTTTCCTTTATCCCATACGTCTATATACACATTCGTTTCATCATCTCTTAACGTCATACCCAGTATCTTTCCATCGTCTCCATATGTAATTGCATTTGATATTAAATTGTTCAATACCCTACCTAATACTTCTACATTTCCAAGTGCATATATATTTCTTTCTGGTATATCAATATGAACATGAAAACCTTTCGACGTCACTAAATCATAAAAAGATAAAATCTTCTCACGACAAACTTCATTCATATTCACTTTTGTCATCTCGATTGCTTTGTCACCAGATTCTAATTTTGCTAAGTCAAAAAACTTATGAATTAGTTCCATTACTTCTAGTGTTTTCACATGCACCTTTTCAAGTAATATTTGTTGTTCTTCTTTATTCATTGTTTTATCCTTATTTAACATTTCTGTATATCCAAGAATAACTGTTAGCGGTGTTTTCAAGTCATGTGAAATATTTGAAAGCATTTTTCTCATCGAAATTTCTACTTTCGCATGATCTGCATTTGTTTTCTGTTTTGCATCTAATAATTGATTAATTGCCACTAATAATTTTTGCAATTCTCGATCATCTGTCATAACGAGTAACTTCTCGCCTGTTTGTACATTTACAATACTTTCTAACTTTTCATATGTGTATCGCAAATTTTTACTACTATTTTTTCTCATTTTATATTGTATGTAAATGACACATAACAATATAAAAATAATACCTATTAACAAATTGACCATATTACATCACTTCCAACTTATAGCCGATGCCCCATAACGTTTTAATATATTCTGGATTAGATGGATCACTTTCGATTTTCTCACGCAATCTCCTCATATGAACATTAATAACGTTATCATCTCCATAATACTCTTCGTTCCAAACTAACGTATATATTTGCGCTTTTGTAAATACACGATTTTGATTCTTTACGAACAGTTTTAGAATCTCAAATTCTTTTAAAGTAAGTTTGAGAGGCTTCCCGTCTTTTTCCACAGTAAAATTAATGGGATCAATCGTTAAATCACCAATTTGAATCATCTTTTCTGGTGTTTCTGTAGCCGAATATTTCGTAGATCTCCGAATACCGGCTTTTACACGTGCAGCCAATTCAATCATAGAAAATGGCTTACAAATGTAATCATCTGCTCCAAGTCCTAATCCAACAGCTTTATCAACATCTGTATCTTTTGCTGACATCATTAAAATCGGAACGGCACTTTTTTCACGAATAATACGCACAACCTCTAAGCCATCTAGCTTTGGCATCATAATGTCGAGGATAATCAAATCAAATGAACCTTTTAAATATGTGTTCACGCCTTCTTCTCCATCAGATGCGATTGTAACTTGAAAGCCCTCTTTTATTAAATACTTTTCCACCATCTCTTGAATTGAAATATCGTCTTCAACTAATAAAATATGATGTGACATATGTCTATCCCCTTTTTACAAACGTTAACAACTCAATTGTATCGTAACTACTACAGGCTGGAAACAATTATATGAATTTTCAAACCAACTTCCCTTCCTCCCCTAACAATGATATGATAAAATTCACTACGATTGTTCATAATTAACTTTATATAAAGGAGACTTATCATGTCAGAAAACAAAAAAGTAAGCTTAGCTGATTTAATGCGCGAACAACTTGCTAAGAAAAAGCAAGGAAATGGAAATGGCCAAAATGCAAAAAGTCAAAGCCAAGAAACGAAAAAATTACAAAACCAACAAACGAAAAAAACAAACAACCAACGTAGACGTACAGGTGTATAAATGAACGGACAAAAACGTTCTAATATCGCACCCGGTCTTGAAGTTGATATTGTATTAAAACAAGATCAACGAACAGGCAAATTAACACGTGGAATTGTAAAAGATATTTTAACAAACTCTCCTTCCCATCCGCATGGCATTAAAGTGCGATTGCAGGACGGGCAAGTCGGTAGAGTACAAAATATCGTTCAATAAGAAAAGGAGCTCAAGTAAACCCGAGCTCCTTTTTTCTTTATTAGCCTTTAATTTTTTCGATGAAAACTACTTTTAAGTAGTCTCCCTCTTTAAATTGATCAATTGTACGAAAATCTTCTGGTAAAGAATGTTCTTCTAATATTTTGTATTTACCGTTCATTTCTTTAAATGCAGTATCGATAAAGCCTTTAAACTTTTTCATATCAAATGCGCTACAATTTGTAGAAGCAACGATAATACCGTTATTTTCTGTAATTGCGATCGTTTCTTTTAATAAGTTTTTATAATCTTTCGCTGCGCTAAATGTATACTTTTTAGAACGCGCAAAGCTTGGAGGATCTAATACAACCATATCGAACTTCATTTTTTTCTTCGCAGCATATTTAAAGTAAAGGAATACATCTTCTACAATAATATCTTGTGCTTCGTAATCAATTTCGTTGACACTAAATTGTTCAATCGTTTTACTTAAACTACGATTTGCAAGGTCCACACTCGTTGTTTTAGTCGCTCCACCAAGTGCTGCAAATACAGAGAAAGCACCTGTATAAGAGAACATATTTAACACAGTTCTTCCTTGTGCATATGTATCACGAATTTGTTTTCGAACGTTACGCTGATCTAAAAATACACCAACCATTGCTCCGTCATTTAAATAAACCGCAAAGTTCACACCATTCTCTTTTACGATAAGTGGGAACTCACCGCGCTCTCCTGCTACGAAATCATCGCCTTCAATGTATTTCCCTTTCGTATCAAAACGCTTTTTCTCATAAATACCTTTAAAGTTTGCTACTTTTTGAAGCGCCGCTATGATTTCATCTCTAAAAGTATAAATCCCTTCACTATACCAGCTCACTACGTAATAACCGTCATAATAATCGATGATTAAGCCGCCAAGACCATCACCTTCACCATTTAGGACACGGAATGCTGTCGTATCATTTGATTTGTAAAACTGTTTTCGTTTATGTAAGGCAGATTTGATTTTACTTTCAAAGAAAGATTGATTAATTTGTTCACTCTCTTTTCTCGTTAAAATCCAGCCGTATCCTTTATTTTGTTTTCCATAATAGCCTTTTCCGATAAATTGGTTCTTCTCATCTACTACTTTGATGATTGTCCCTTCTTCACGAATATCGTTTAAATTTTGAATCGCATCTTTTAAAATAAGCGGATATCCACTTTTAATTTCTTTTATAAATTTCGGTTTTATTTTTATAGTTACTTCAGATCGCATGTAATGTCTTCCTTTCCATTTGAATGCTTTCTATTAGTAGGAAGCATGTAAAAAACGAGGCCGAAAAACAGCCTCGTTTCACTATACCATATTATCGCTTTGCTAGTACAACCCGCTCAGCCTTACACCTAATCGCAATATATTTACTAACTTATGAAATAAACATCATACTTTCAAAAAAAATTTATATATTTCATTATTGCCATTGACAATGATAATGATTTTCATTATCATTTAATGTATATGAGTTCTTGAAAATATAGATACATTTATAGGAGGAATACACATGATTATTGTTACAAATACAGCTAAAATTACAAAGGGAAATGGACATAAATTAATTGAGCGTTTTAATAAAGTAGGTAAAGTTGAAACGATGCCAGGATTTTTAGGATTAGAAGTTCTTTTAACGCAAAATACAGTTGATTATGATGAAGTAACAATTAGCACTCGCTGGAATGCAAAAGAAGATTTCCAAGGTTGGACAAAGAGCTCAGCATTTAAAGATGCTCACTCACATCAAGGCGGAATGCCAGAATATATTCTTGATAATAAAATTGCTTACTATGATGTAAAAGTTGTACGTATGCCAATGGCTGCAGCACAGTAAAAACAGTTATTTTTTAAGTATAGAATATGAGGAGTGCTATCACTTCTCATATTCTATACTTTTTCTTTAATTTCTTTTCACTAATTTTGCATGTACAACTAGCCTTCCAGCCTCTGGATCAAGCGCATAGTCACATGTAGAAAGTGTTACAATTTGATTATTAGCCGTCAATTCCGTATCCGTTTTGTACAGTGATTTTTCTTGAATTTTCTTTAAGAACGATGTATATGCTGCATCATTTTCAAAATCCGTTTCAATGTAATAAAAGTCCGTTGTTGTCGTATATACTGAAAAAACTTCAACATCGTATCCTTCAAATAATGTATCGTAATATAATTTACGATGGGACATGAAGAATTCTTCATCCAACATTTTTTTTAAACTCCCAAACATAGAACCGTCCTTCATACGATGACCATATAAAATAGTATTTCGGTTTTGAGATTTCACATCATTACGGTGGTCCATAAAAATACTTCCCGCTCTCATATCTTCACCTTTGTAATTACGAAATAAATAGTAATCATTATCCTTCGCTTGAACGATTGGATAATTAATTTGTGTATCATCCATCGTAATCCATCCAACTATCTCTGGATTAATTTTTTGGAGAGCTTGAAACTGCTTACGTACTTCCCCATCCTCTGATTTTTCTTCCATTGGACTTCTCTTATAAATATGTTGCGCTTCAGCCATTACTTTACGATTTTCATAATAATCCATGAAAATCCCACCCAATTCATACATTGAATAGAAAAAGATTCCTAAAAACACAATGGTAAGTATGCGTTGAAAAAATGAATTCTTTTTCCGTTCTTTCTTACTATTCAAATTATCACCTCAAAACGGATTATGCTCAGCCTTTAGATTCCCATTGGTACCATGTATAGTCCTGTATCTTCATCCTGCTTTACAACGACATCTACACCATATATTGCTTTAACCATTTCTTCTGTTATTACATCATTAGGATTACCTTTCGTAACAATCTCTCCATCTTTCATAACGATAATATGATCACTGTAACGAATGGCTTGATTAATATCATGTAATACCATTACAATCGTTAGTCCATACACTTCATTTAACTCTTTCACTAACTCTAATATTTCTATCTGATAATAAATATCTAAATATGTTGTCGGCTCATCTAAGAAAAGCATTGGTGTATTTTGAGCTAATGTCATTGCAATCCAAACTCGCTGTCTCTCTCCGCCTGATAAAGCATAAATTGGCTTATCACGCTTACTTTGTAAATTCGTACATACTAGTGCACGCTCAATCGCTTCTCTATCTTCATCTGTTTGCGGAGAGAAAAATTTTTTATATGGCATACGCCCAAAGCTTATTAGCTTTTCCACTGTAATATCTGCTGGAGCCTCATTTTGTTGATGGACAACCGCTAGCTTTCTAGCAAACTCTTTCGGTTTATATTCACTAATCGCTTTCCCATCAAGTATTACTTCTCCACTGCTAGGAGCGTGATTTCTAGACATAACACTAAGTAATGTTGATTTCCCACATCCATTCGGGCCAATAATTGTTGTAATTTTCCCAATTTCTATTTCACTACTAACAGACTTTAAACGATTTGTTACGTTATCGTATGAAAAGGTTACATTTTTAATTTCCATGAACTTTATCACTCTTTCTAAGCAAGAATATTAAGAATGGACCACCAATAACTGCCATAATTGTTGCTGCTGGAATTTCATTAGGTGGCACAATTAACCTTCCAATTGTATCTGCCGTCAAAATTAATAACGCCCCTGCAAGAGCAGAAAATGGAATTAATACTTTATGGTCTGAACCGACTAATTGTCTTGAAATATGCGGAACGAGTAATCCTACAAAAGCAATAACACCTGCAATCGCTGTTGATACTGCCGCTAAGAGTACTGCAATGGCAGAAATAACAAGACGAACTCTCGTCACGTGCAAGCCTAAGTTTTTCGCAGTCTTATCTTGTAGCGATAATAAGTTACACCAAGCTCCTACGAACAGAGCAAGAATAAGACCAATCGTTCCATAAGTCACCATTATTTCTACATCGCCCCACGTCTTCATTGTTATGTTAGAAGTCGTCGTTTGCTTAATACTCTTAATAAAATATCCACAAATCGTAACGAATGATTCATTTAATCCAGTAAACATTGCATTAATAGCAATACCAATTAAAATAATGCGGAGTGGACTTAATCCAGACTTCCATGAAAAAGAGTAAACGAGATAACACGCAAGCGCACCGCCTAAAAATGCGAATACTGGTGTCCAGAAAAAGAATTGCGGAAACAACGTAATAATAACGAGTGTCATAAAACTTGCTCCAGAAGATATCCCGATTACACCAGCATCAGCAAGTGGATTTTTCATAACAGCTTGAAAAAGCACACCTGAAACAGCCAGAGCTGCTCCAGTAAATAGTGCAATAATAATACGTGGGAAACGTAAATCTTTAATCACTTCAACATCTTCATTTCCCCCTGTAAATATCCCTTGTACAAGCTCAACAATACCTACTTCTAAACTCCCTTTCATCGCTGACAATGATGTCATAACAATAAGCAATGCAGTAACAATGAGGAAACTCCAAGTTTTTTTATTCATTCCACTCTTCCTTTATATTAAAATGCATCACGGATACATCATTTTTTTCAATTCATCTAACGCTTCAATTGCTGCTAAATTGCCTGTCGTTCCAAATAAACGCTCTTCTAAATCGTAAACACGGTTATTTTTAACTGCAGCGAAGTGCTTCCAAATGTCATTCGTTTTAAATTCTTTATCGAACATTTTTACAACTTCATCAGGCATACCATGAGCTGCTCGTAAAATAATATCTGGATCAGCTTTCTTTAAGTACTCTGTATTAGAAGCTAAATACTCTACTCGTTCACCTTGTACAATGTTTTTACCACCTAGTTGTTTCACTAAATCTCCAATATAAGAATGCTCTGTTGCTACTAAATAACTTCCTGGCACACCTAACAAAATAAGTACTGTCGGTTCTTTCTTTCCTTTTACTTCTTTTTGAATGCTAGCAACCTTTTTATCTAACTTAGTTACAACTTCTTCAGCCTGCTTTTCACGTCCATATTTCTTACCTAAATCGCTAATAGAATTTTGCATATTTTTCAAGCTTGTTAAATCTAAAAAGTTTGCTTTCATACCCACACCATCAAAAACTGGCTTTAATTCATATTCAAGTGTTGTCACAGATAATACTTCTGACGGCTTTAATGATTTTACCTTTTCCATATCTGGACTCATTGGATTCCCAACTTCAGGTAAACCTTTATATCGCTTTGGTAAAGTTTTAGAACTTGTTGGAACGCCGACTAAATCTACTTCTAACGCATCCATAATTTCAGTAACAGCCACTGTTGTTGCAACAATGCGCTCTTTACTCTCACTCTTTACCTGCTTTGCTGTTTCTTTTTTGGGTGATGAGCACCCGGCTATACTCATTAACAAAATGATAGCCATTAGTACACTTGTAATTTTCTTCACTCTCAATCACCACTCCTTTCCATACAATATGAAACAAGTCTTGATGCACGCGAACATGCATCAAGACTCCAAAAATTACAATCTACCCGCTCTATATTTACGAACTAGTAAAGCAAGTGAACCTAGCAGTAACACCATGTATAAACCAAGTTGTGCTGTATCTGCAGTTTTTGAGTTTTTCTCTTTTTTTGCATCATTATCTGTAGCATTGTTTTTCTTCTTATCATCTGCATTTCGATTAAAATCAGGATTACCTACTGTTTTTACATTATCTACTTTCGGTGTAGTCACTGGATTTTTTGGTTCATTTTTTGGATCCTCTTTAATAGTTCCTAACGCACCGATATTATTTGTATCAAATTGAATTTGTACATCGTAGAAATGATGGTAGTTCATCTCATCGATGTCTACCTTTACTTTTGCGTTTAATTTTTTAAATATATCTTCTACTTCAAACTGTACTACTCGCGTATTTGCATTTTTATCTTCGCTTATTACTTTCGCATCAGCGAATAGCTCATTGTTTTCCGTTTGGAATTTCGTAATCCACACGCTATTTTTCAGCGTCATCTCAATGTATTTTTTACCATCTTTTACGATTAATTTCGCTGGATTTACAACATAGTCATGCATCTTTGAAATCTCATCTGTTTTATCTTTTAATACTTTAAATGTAATATCATATTGACCGTCTACTAAATTTTTCGGATCAACTATTACTTTCGGTTTATTATTTCCACCTTGGTTATCATTTCCACCTTGGTTATTGTTTCCGCCTTGGTTGTCGTTTCCACCTTGGTTGTTGTTTCCGCCTTGGTTGTCGTTTCCACCTTGATTCCCTAAAGCTTTAATACTATCTTGATCAAATACAAATTGAACATCGTAGACATGGTGATAATTCATTGAATCAATATCTACTTTTACTTTTGCATTTAATTTTTTAGACAAATCGTTTACTTCTACTTCTACTACTCTTGTATTTTGTTCTTTATTTTCACTTAACACTTTTGTATTAACGAAAGAACCATTCTTCTCAAATTCAAATTTCGTAATCCATGTACTATTTGTTAATGTAAACGATACATATTTCTTACCATCTTTTACTTTTAATACACCTGGACTTTTTGTGTATGTGTTCATCATTGAGATTTCATCTGTTTGATTTTTTAACACTTTAAAGCCAATGCTGTATTCACCATCTTTAAGAGCTTTTGGATCAATTGTTGTGTTATTATCTTGGTTGTTGTTTCCGCCTTGGTTGTCGTTTCCACCTTGGTTATTGTTTCCGCCTTGCTTGTCGTTTCCGCCTTGCTTGTCGTTTCCGCCTTGGTTATTTAACGGCTTAATGCTACCTTTATCAAATGCAAATTGAATATCGTAAAAATGGTGATAATTCATTGAATCGATATCTACTTTTACTTTTGCATTTAACTTTTCCGATAAATCCGGTACTTCTACTTCCACTACGCGTGTATCAGCTTTTTTATCTTCACTTATTACATTTGCATCAACAAACGAACTATTTTTCTCAAATTCAAACTTTGTAATCCAAGCACTATTCGTTAACGTAAAGGATACATACTTCTTACCATCTTTTACTTTTAACACACCTGGACTTTTTGTATATGTGTTCATCATTGAAATTTCTTCTGTTTGATCTTTTAATGTTTTAAAATTGATGCTGTATTCACCATCTTTAATTGTTTCAGCATCTGGATTTTTATTATCGTCTGGTTTTTCTACTTCCGGTTTTTCTACTTCTGGTTTTTCTACTTCTGGTTCTGTCTCTTATACACATCTGACGCTGCCGACGAAGCTAG
>NZ_JAEHBO010000086.1:0-19816 GCF_016483575.1 Bacillus cereus group sp. N12 | reverse complement strand
GTGAAGTAACAATTTATGTATGTCGAACAATTAAGATGGCTTACTGCCATCCCTTGCCCGAAGCCAATTCATCTCCCACCTACTTTCCTTGAGGAAGGAGTCTTCTTGGCTAAAATGATAAACTGATTGTTTTAACTTTTCATAGGGTATATCAAGATAAATGATAGAGAAAAAACGGATTTTCCCCATATTTTTTCACTGGTTTTTGTGGATTCCTCCTAGGATAAACTAATTATAAGAAAGGGAACACAAGCCTTTCTATTAATTTAAAAGGGGGATTTATAAATGAGTATGAATGCATTAGTAGAATTCGCAAAGAAGCAATACGGAAAACCGTATGTGTTTGGAACTCAAGGTCCAAACACATTTGATTGCAGTGGATTTATTTACTACGTATTAAAAAATAATGGATATTCTATCTCACGTCAAAGTGTGGCAGGCTATTGGAATTCAGGTTTAACTGAGCGAACATCCACACCAAGGGCTGGAGATTTAATCTATTTTCAAAATACGTATACATCCGGTCCATCACATATGGGAATTATGATTAATACTACAGAATTTATCCATGCAGCCGATGAAAAAACCGGTGTAACTATCACTAGTATTAATAACTCTTACTTTAAGAGCCATTTTTTAGGATATGGTAGATTACCAGGTTCTGAGCCAGAAGAACCAACTTGGACAAATGCTTATAACCCAACAGATGGTTCAATTGGAGTGTGCTGGAATAAGTACGGTGAGGGTGCGGGGGTTAATATTTACTCTCAACCACGACGATCGGATGAGACATATAAAGGTGTAATTTCTGACACATTAAAATATTGTGTATATGGAGAAGTAAATGGATTTTATGGTATCGGTAAAGATATCTATATTCAAACAGAGCATGTGAATTTTGCTCCTTATGTAGCCGTAGTGACACCAGTAGGTGGCGTAAATACATATAAGGGAGCTATTCGTAGCAATGATAATTACATGCAAACACTTGAACCGAGCACAAAGTGGGTAGCATTGGCATACCGTGACGGTTGGTGGATGGTTGGAAATGATGAATGGATTCCGAATGAATATGTAATGATTCAATCCTAGGTTTGTGTATAGTAAACAATTAATTTTTAACATCAAAATATAATAATATTTAATTGATTAAAAGGGGGAAATATCATTTGATATTTCTCTTTTTTAAACAAGTAATAGGATTTTGATTAATGTAAATTTCTTGATTTCTATAAAAAAAGAAGTTTAAAAGCGTGATTTTCAAAGATAATTTTCATCTAAACTTATAATAGGAACTCGCTAGGAGCTTTTATATATTGTGTAACTATTGAACTACTCACCACTTAACGTCCTTACGGACTTTTTGAAACTGAAAATTGTTATAAACACTTAATAACAAATTTTTTGGATTACCAGCTCAAGGTAGGAATCTAGTTTATATTGGAAAGGTGATTAAAGTAATGGAGGAACAAATTTTAAATATCATGTTATCCCAGGGACCTTTCGGTTTGCTTTTTGTGTGGCTTCTTTTTTCAACAAGAAAAGAAAGCAAAGATATATTAGAGGCGAATCGTAAAGAAAATAAAGAAAGAGAAGATAAGTATCAAGAAGTTATAGAAAAAAATCAAGAAGTTATTGAAGAACAAGCTAAATCATTTGGTTTACTATCCAAAGACATATCGGAAATTAAACAAATTATCGATACAAGAATTACTAAGTAATGTACTTATTTTTTAACATTGTCGGTTTGGGATTCACTTTGCCACAGGAATCTTATCATTTTTGCCAAGAAGTCTCCTTCCTCAAGGAACGCGAAGTGAGTAGGGGGGGAGATGAATTGGCTTCGGGCAAGGGATGGCAGTAAGCCATCTTAATTGTTCGACATACATAAATTGTTACTTCACTAATTATAGGCATGAATTATCAACCTTTCACAATTTTTTGCATTAATATGGATAAATTTACTTTAATCATGTAATATACAGATTTTAAATGTGTAATAGAGGATTGTCTCCCTTGTCTTTCTTGCATATTAACTGATATTTCCTTAATGCGAAGGTTCTTCTTTTTTAAGTGAATGAGCGCTTCTAGTTCTGGATAATCTTTTGGATAATTGTGTGCGAAAATCTTAATTACTTCGCGATTGATAGCGCGGTATCCAGATGTTGGATCCATAAATGTTTGTTTTGTTAGTAATTTTAACAAGGCAGTAAAGTAAAATATTCCAATTCGTCTTGAAAGACTTCCTTTTTTATGTCCATCACCCCTAATATTATCAAAATTTTTTTACATTCCCCAAAAAAACGATAGTCCTTCTATATCTTAAATAGAAATAATATCGTTTTTTCGTTTTGGAGGTACTTTAAAATCTTAAGTTGATGGGCATGCACTTGCCCCCCATGACACCAATAATAAGATTTAGTTTTCGATTTAACTTTAGTTTTCAAATCAAGACGATTTTATTACATCAAAAACAAAATGTTAAAATATTATGATTATTTAGTATTTCCAATCCGATTATCATATAATAAATGGTATAATTTTCTTTAAAGTGTGGGATTGAAAATGAAGAAGTTTTTAATTTCATTGGTAGGGTGGAAACATATATTAATGGAGGTTTGGAATGAAAAATAAACTTATTATCGAAAAAGAATTTTTACATCCACAAGAAGATAATTTAGAGACATTATTAAATAAAACTGTTTTCCTTCAAAAACAACTTCAAGTTAATAATTACCTCAATCCTAAATTTTCTGTGGATTCTTTTAATTATCAAGAAGAGTTAAGGAAGAGTTATATACCTGAACAGGGGAAAAATTCAGAGGAGGTTTTAGCAAGTCTTACTGAGATGTTTGAAGGAAGTATTCGTCCACAGTCCCCATATGCACTCTTCAACATGTTACCGTCACCATTGTTAGATACAGTGGCGGCAACAACGATGACACAATTATACAATTCCAATAGTTTAATGGATGCTTTTGGTGGGAAAACCATTTTATTTGAACAACGTATAGCACGAGCTATTGGCCGTTTAGTAGGATGGGAACAATCGCATGGAATCTCTTGTAATGGCGGGAAATTAACCCTTTTGTATGCAATTAAATCAGCAATTTCAAAAATATCTCCTGAATCTAGACGTGAAGGGGTTCCAAAAGATCTCGTTATTTTAACAAATGAAGGAGCACATTATTGTGTTGAACATGTATGTTCACTACTGGGATTAGGTGCAAATCAATGTATTAGGATTAGAACAAAAGAAGATTGGCGTATGGATGTAAATGATTTAAAACAAGTGATTCAAGAGCAATTAGCTAAAGATAAACGTATTGCAGCGATTGTTTGTTGTGGTGGAACTACGATCAATTTTGCGTGTGATGATACAAATGAGGTTTATCAATGCGTGGAGCAAGTCTTTAAAGAAACAGAACAAACTTATTTTCCATACTTTCATCTAGATAGTGTAATAGGCTGGTTATGGTTTAATTTTATGGGTCTAAGTGAAAGAGAATGGGAACAGCGTGTTGAGAATCCTGAAATTCGTTTTAAAATTAAACGAGTAATAGAAAAAATGGAAGGTGTTTCACGTTTTGATTCATTTGGGGTAGATATGCATAAAAATGGTTTATGTCCATATTCGACGAGCATGTTTGTTTCAAAAACCGATGAGTGTTTTAATTACCTAAATGAGGGTACATATACATATAGCGAAAATGATTATGAATTTGGAAACTTTCGTGCGTACCGATACACAATTGAAAATTCTCGACCAGCTACCGGTATTGCAGCTGCATGGATAGCAATGAATCGGTTAGGGAGGAATGGGTTTCAAGAATATTTGGTTAGGCTACATACGCTGAGTTTATTATTTGAAAAAGAGCTACAAAATTTAAATGGTATCTCTGTTATTAATAGTGCTTCACTAGGATGGGAAATTGTTTTTACGATTTCATTTCATCACATTGTAACTGAATTTCCACATTATGATGCTAAAGAAATTGCTAAAGCATTCATTGAATATTGCTGGAGTGAAAATCATAAAGGTCGAGAAATTCCATTGATTAGTATTGTACCAGAGTTTAAAGTAACTCCAGATGATACAGATAAAATTGCTTTCTTACTTTATCCAATGTCTTTATTTTCAGAAGAAAAATTAGGAGAAATTATAGAAAAATTAGGAACTTGTATTAATGAATTTGAAAGCAAAGTTATATTAGGAAAAATTCCAATTAAAGATTGTGTTTTAGAAAAGCCAATCCGTTAAAAATATGGTTAAGATTTGAACTACTCACCACTTAACGTCCTTACGGACTTTTTGAAGTGGGAGATTCCTGCGAACACCGATGTATCCACCGGTTATCTTAGCAGGCTCTACCCGTAGTCCCTACGGTGAGAACATAAGTATCTTATACGCTGAAGCACCACACTCCCTACTTTAGCTTGGTTTTCGCAACTTCGGCAAGCATGGGGTTGTTCAAAGTATGTCCCGTAATGGGAATTGTTTAGATAACGCAGTCATAGAAAACTTCTTTGGCTTATTAAAGTCTGAATTATTTTATCTTGAAGAATTCGAGAGTGTGGAACATTTTAAGATAGAATTAGATAATTATATTCATTATTATAATCACAAAAGAATTAAAGCCAAGTTAAAAGGAATGAGCCCGGTACAATACCGGACTCATATTCAAACAGCTGCTTAATTTTTCAGTCTAACTTTTTGGGTTCAGTTCAAACAGGACGGCTCTTATTTTTTCACCTATTTAAAATAATGCTTTTTGTTAAGATTCATGAATCCATTTTTCAGGTGAAAAACTTATATAGAAGCACCTTTTTTAGACAAATTTACCGGATGAATTAACAGAAATTTCGTGTTATTCTTAACTTGTTGAATAGCCCAATACATTCAACAGTGCTCTTGATTGCATACTTAGTATGTAACCATCCATCCAGATACCTTAGCTAATACGTTCCCCTAGTCGTCGTTATCGCTAAGGTATCTTTTTAGATGCCCTGTGTGCAGGGCTTTTTTTATTTCAGTAATAATGCCCTTTTTCCCATACAATTATCGATGCTTGTAATCCCATTTCATAACAAAATTCAAATCTTGTCTTACTTTGTTCCCGTCGATTCAAACCCAAGATTTCCTCTATCCGATTCTGATAGCTCCTCCATTAGCAATGCATATGCATACCATTCTTTTACACGGCTACTGTATATGTCTTTTATAAATTGGCTAGGAAGTTCAGATATTTTTTCCTGTAATGTTTGTGTATATCCATCTAAAAGTTTAAAATCCCTACAGTCATACATAGAATATAATGTTAAAATATCAAACATTATTTTAGTTTCTTCACTTTTAAGAACTTTACCCTTTTTCCTATTTTCAGTTTCCGTTAAAAGTTTTTCAGCTGTGAAAAAATTCTTAGCTCTTAACCAAATGAGTTCATATATATGTGCCCATTCGTAAGTTTTAGAGTTATTAGATTCAAAGCCTCTTTGAACCGCAATTCTAAGGAGTTCCAAATCTCCTAAAGCATTTCCGTACTCCATAGCTACTCTCAAATTCTTTTTACTTTTAGTTTTTTTACAAAATTCATGGATCATGTAGTTCTTTTCAAGCGGATCTTCATATAATATTTCAACTAACTTTATTACGTTTAAAAAACCTAATTCACTTTTCCCTGATAAATTCTTTGAAAATGCAGGACCACTTATTCCAAGTTCTTTTGAAATACTCTCTTGGCTCTTTTTTTGAAAATCAATTTGATCAATAACTTTAAATAACCAATATTTCATTTTGCTCCTCCTTGCCGGAACAAAAGACACGTAAACCCCATACAGGAAAACGTGCCACCCTCATGGTGTGTTATAATTACGTGTATAAGATCCGCGACAATGTTCCCTAAGGTAGTAGGGGCAGTGAAAGAGTGCTTCCAACACTACTTACACCGTGGATCTTTTTTCACGTCCGTTTATTTTATTATTTTCATAATATCATATTTTTTTCAAATTTCAGTCGTGTGGTTATCAGAAAAATGTTGGGAAAATTTGAAAACACCTTTATATCAATGCTTTCTCATGCTTACGGGTAAAGATATGCAATAGTGCATGTTGATAATGAAAAAGACAGTATACAAGAAAAGCATATTTTGTTGTGGCATTTTGGAATTGGGAAAAACAAAATTATTTTATATGATTAAAAACTTATCTAATTAAAAAAGTAACGCCTTCCAATTTTAAAATCGGAGAGCGTTACTTTTTTAATTAATAGAACCCATTCACGAAAATTCTAACATTATAAGAACCTATTATACCCATCTTTTGACATTCACTTGCGTAATTATTAGCGAATGTTACGCTGAAGTTTTTATAGGATTTATTATAGTTATTCCATTCGAAATCATAAACATCTGTGATATAACCATAATAATAATATTTTCCTTTAGATGAATTATATTGTACATTTATGTCGTAGTTAAATTTATTTAGAGCTGTGTGTAATTCTCCAGCAGTAAATGCTTCACTACCTTTAATATTTGTAGTTGCTTTTTTATTGAATTTTTTAGAGTTAGCCTTTAATACTTTAGTTTTAAAACTATCACTTTCATTTATGAGTTTCGCAGCACGACTAGTATCATTATAATATTGTGATGACGATGGTGGATTAAGGGCTATTTCCATTAATTCAGCAGTAAATAGATGACCATATGTATCTTTTACAATTTTTATGGCAGCTCTCCATCCAGCTGTAAGTTGTGGTCTTGGAATTGGAAGAACACGAGGTGCAATTTCTTGTTTTAAATTTACAGTTGAATATGTATCTCGGTTTTCATTTACTGATTCAACATCTGTTCCTTTTGGCACTGTAAAATCCATTCCTTTATAATTTTCATTTTCTCTCCCTCCATTATAGTAGGAGTATTCATTGAATTTAACTGAAGGTGTTTCTTCTACATTATTAACTTTCGTATCCTCTGCCGCAAATGCATTCCCTGTAGCAGAAAATAATAAACCTGTTACTATAATACCACTAGTTACTTTTTTAAACATGAAAAATCCCCCTTTTTGGTAAAATATTTACATAAATAAGAGTATCATATTTTTTATTTTTTTAATATTTAAATATATTTATAAATATATTATAGAACATTCAGAAAATATATCTTTTTACTATTAGGGATTGTTAACTAAAAAAGAAACGAACGGCTGAATTTGTATTAGGACTTATTGGTGGGATTTTTGGAATCCTATGTGCATTTATCGCATTATTTATCAGTGGACTTGGATCTGCTTTAGAAGCTGATGGCGCAAACACTGTTATTGCCTTAGGATTGGGCGCTGTAGCTCTATCTGTATTAGGAATCGTTGGATCTGTTATGGTAAGAAGTAAAGCGAAAGTTGGCGGTATCATGATGACTGTTGCTGCTATCGGAGGTTTTATTTGTATATCTCTGATTTACTTATTACCAGGAGTATTATTATTAATCGGCGGATTAATGGGTATCTTCCGTAAAGATAAAGTTGCTGTATCTGCATAAAATAGGCACTCAAAAGAGTGCTTTTATTTTTTCTCAATAAACTAAATAATTTAACGTGGTAAAATAATATTTGGATGGGAGTCCAATACATATTATTAAAATTAAAGTGGTTCAAGTCGGAGCATTAGCTTTAGGTGGTTTAACAGCAGTTGGCACACTTGATGCAAAACCAGCGGCAGCAGCAACAACTGAGGACTGGGGCTTCAAAACAATTTTTGACGTGGAAGTTGGAGCTAAATTGATGCCTAGCATTTACACACACAATATGCAATCCAGCTATAAAACTGGTGGTCGTCCTATTTTTATCGTTTTCCGGCAGAAGACTCCTTCCTCAAAAATGTGAAGGTGTGAAACACCAATTTTAGGTGGGAGATGAATGTCGGTTGGCATAAGCCAACATGTTCGCTATCATTTACTTGTACAGATTGCTCTTCGAAAACTGAAGATATGAGGTTGGTTGCAGAAAAACGTTGCAACCGTAAAATCTTCAACGTTCTATCGCCCCATGTTTGCCGAAGTTGCGAAAACCATGTGGTGCGTCAACGTATAAGATACTTATGTTCTCACCGTAGGGACTACGGATAGAGCCTGTTAAGATAACCGGTGGATACATCGGTGTTCGCAGGAATCTCCCACTTCAAAAAGTCCGTAAAGACGTTAAGTGGTGAGTAGTTCAATTCGCATCAATAATATCGATAAATTTCAACGTCATATTATTGTGAAATGCATCCGTACAAATTATAGATTTATTCAGCGGATCAATATCAACGACGGTCATATAGTTAGTAAGTAAAAAACCACCTTCGTAATATGTAACCATTATTTCTTCTTCAGAAAGCAACGAACATAATAGCATGTTCTCAATAAGTTCTTGTTCATCCTGGGTTAATGTAGGTCGTTCCACCTTTGTCTTTTCTTTAATAATTTCACGGATACCAGCAAATTGCTCCGGCATCGCTGCGAATGGTTAACTCTACTATAATAAAAAGCGAATAGTATGTTTAATATAAAAGCCTATTATTCTTTTTTATTGCATCATATAATGATTAACTATGCGTTAGAAATTTAGTATGTTATGTTTAAAATGTAAGGGGGGGGAAAACAAGCAACTTAGAGAACAGCTGAAAATAGCTTATGCAGATGTTTACAAAAAGTTATAAAGGAGAACGTTGTTCTCCCTCCTTTTCCTCACTACCGAAGCATAGTCGAAGAGTCCTAATTGTTCAGCGAACGGGGCAGGTTAGTTTAAATTCAATTAAAAAGACAATAACAAAAAGGAAGGGCAACAGACTGCCCCTTCCTTTTATAATTCAGGTAATGAAACCCTTGCAATAACACTTTCGTCTTCAGTTAAAATCAAAATTTGATAATTGGTATCCACATCTCCGTCACCAAATTTCTGAATAAAGGCTTTTCGCAATTTTTTTCCCTGCTTGCTTTCTTGCTCGGCATCTACAAACACATTAATATTCCCTGCATAATGTTCATCCGCCTCAACCCTATACTTCATATTGAAATCATCGACTAACACGGGGTCAATCATGGCTTTAAGGCCAGTATCTATGAAGGTTCTTGCTTTTTCGATTCTACTATTGTCTTCCTCAATCGCCTGGTTTGCTGCCTCCTCCAACTTAGCAGATTTTTTTTCTTTAGCGGCTTCCTCTTCTTCCGTTAACTTTGGATTCTGAATGTCATACAGCATGTCTTCCAGGTCGTCACACACAACCCCAGGACTCGAAGCATTTGCAACCATTTCATCTATGCTGGCGCTTGTGATCCCAGCTTCTTCTAACTGGTCCCATTCCTTGTCAAGAAACCCGCACTTACCATATTTGCTGTCATAGATGACATTGCTTACTTTCTTTGTTACAGCTCCTGTCTCTAATTGAAGATAAACCAAGGGCAATAGTACTGCTGCTACAACTCCGGCAATGATTAGCTTTTTCGATTTTCTCAAGTTGACCCTTCCTTTTATGTGAAATATTTGCAATAAAGAGCATAATTAGCATAAAACATTGGAAGCCGCATATCAATTGAAAATTTTAGCAAAAACACACCAAGGCTCAATTCATTTCCGATCCGCTTGACTTGCATTTCGCCTGTAAAGTATAGAAACGCATAAACGTACTACGTGTTTGAATCGGATTTCCTTTTATAGAAATACTAATCATGAATATTATTAAGGAGCTCCGTAGTGAAAATCATTGCTGTAGCATTTACTTGGTTATTTACAGGGTTAGGTCAATTCTATAATGGTAATTATATCAAGGGCTTATTATTACTTTTTATTAATGCTTTAAATAATCATTTTGGACATATGAATAGTCTATTGCTACATAGTCTTTTAGAAGGGGACTTTATTACTGCTAGAAACTTTTTAGACTTTCAATGGATTCTCAATTACCCGTCATGATGAACGGAAGAATACATATGGCTATTACCCTGAAGAAAAATGACAGAGGTGTTTTCTTTCTTCAACAACGGACAAAGCATTCCTTTAATGCTTTGTGAACAATTACACTTAAACAAACGGGCGCGATTGTTGAACAAGAATTACAAGGGTGATACATATTACACATGACTAATATGTATCACCCTTTATTTTTTATGATTTTTTGTGTTTTAGGTATTGATAACGAACGGGTACCATTTGTACCTATATTGCCAATCATTTCAATTGCAAGTTGTGTATTTTTGATGTTTAATTTACCATTAAGAACATGGTTGTACTTCTGCATTTGGATAACTATTGGAGTAATAATATATTTTGTTTATTCAATAAAACATAGTAATTTAAATGAGAAATCAATTTCAAGAGAAATTAAATAACTGTAGTTCTTTTGAATTTTGAGCCAAGATTGTTTAAGAAAAAGGTATCTAAGTTACTTGTAAGTGTGAATGCTAATGATCATAAAAGTAAAGGCTATAGTGTCAATAAAAGTGAATGTTTCGTGATTAATTTATTAAAAAACTCCTCTGATATGTTAGAGGAGTTTTTTAAAACGTTTTTGAGTAATTAGGCCCTAAATTAGCTTTTTTTTGAACAAAGATTAGTTAATTGATACTTCTAATTTCTTAAAGGAATTTTACATTAACTATTTCTTATCTTCATTTCATAAGAATAAGCTACTTCAAAATGACCGAAAAAAAACTATCGATAATTTTCTTTTCCTCTATACTTAATGTTGAAAGGGGTTCTCGGCAAATTCCAACCTGTATATTACGCTTTTCTAATAGGTATTTAATTGTGCGAAGTGTTCCCATTTCTATAATAGAATGCATATAGGGCAAGAGTTTTGAAAATTGGTTTTGCCCTTTTTCCTCATGACCAGCTTGTAAGTTTTTAATAATATCATGTATCTCTTCAGGAAAAACATTTCCCAAAATACTAGTAATACCATTATATCCAAGTTCAGCATCCTCAAATATATTTGTATCAGATCCTGACAATACAATGAATTCCGGTCCTAATTTCTTTTTCACAATTGGTACACTACTCACATCACCAGCTTCTTTAAATGCTACAACTTGAGGGAATGTTTCAACTAGTTTTATTAATGTTTCAACATGTAAATCAAACCCAGTTCGTGGAGGGTTATTATAAATCATGATTGGTAAATGGGTTACTGAACAAATCTTTGAGACATAGTTAAATGCTTCTTGTTGATTAATTCGTAAATATGGTGGAAATCCTAACATAATGCCATCTAGTCCTACTTTTTCTGCGGTAATTGCTAATGCTATCGCATCGTTAGTTTGAACAGCTGCAACTCCTCCATATATAATCAAATCATTTTTTGCTTCTTTTTTTACTTTGTGAAATAAAGCCATACGTTCTTCAACGGTCATAGAGTGTTGTTCACCAGTAGTACCACTAATCAATAATGCAGGAACTTTGTGCTTTTTATAGTAATCAACTAATGATGGTATACCTTCTAAATACAGATTACCATTAGTAGAAAATGGTGTGACCATTGCTACACTAAAAGAGATAAAAGGGTTTTTCATTTTTCTAATTCCTTCCCAATTATATTTTGATTTTAGAGAACTATCTTTATAAACTACTTTTCCTATCAAGTCTAAGAAATCTTATATATAAACTAAGTAACTCTTTAAAGTTGTTGTATTCTACAATTGCATCATATAAATGAATGATGTATAAGTGAGCAGAAGTTGAGTATAGTACTCTTTTGAGACTTTAAACTTTCTTTTTCATTACTTTTGCCATTCGTTGAGAATCAAAATCCTTTTCTTCTTGTAATTTATTAATGATGTTAAGATAATCTTTTTCATTGCGATTCTGACTTAATTTATATGCAGCTTGAATTTCTTGCACTTTAATTTTAAATCCAACAATGCCTTTTAATTCTTGCTCTAATAACTGAGGCGAAAGATTGTCCCATAAAACTGGATTCTTACGGTGTTTTTCGTATTTCTGTAGTAACATTGTAAGATCTTGTTTTAACTCTTCTTCCTTCAAAATAGTGGCTTTACCATATACATGTACAGCTTGATAGTTCCATGTTGGTACATTTTCTTGTTCATACCAGGAAGAAGAGATATAAGCATGTGGTCCTTGGTATATAACTAATACATCTTCACTAGTTTCGAATGTTCTCCATTGAGTGTTCCCATAAGCCATGTGTCCCGTTATATAGTAATTATCATCTTCTTTATTTAACTGTAATGGTAAATGAGTAGCAATTGGTTTACCTTGTTTTGTTGTTACAATCGTTCCAAATGGATTCATTTGAATAAATTCTCGAATTTCATCGATATCTTTGACTTTAAAGTATTTAGGAATATACATAATCAGGATCCTCCTCAATTAACTTGATTTGTAATACATAGTATTATATAAATAGACATGTCAAAAGGTACAATTTTAAACAAATAAACATGTCAGGGGTTGCAAATGAAAAATATCATTTTTTCTCTAAATAATGACTCTCCTAAATACAAACAAATCTATGAAGAGTTTAAACATTTGATTGAACGAAGAGATATACTTCCTAATGAACAGTTACCCTCCATTCGTCAACTCGCAGATTCCCTTCGAGTAAGTCGTAATACGACATTAACAGCTTATGAACAACTTGTAGCTGAAGGATATATTTGTGGGGAAGGAAGGAAAGGCTATTTTGTAAATGAGTTAGAGCCACCCTTATTCCAAGAAAAGTTAAAACCTTTTACTAAAAAACAAAGAGAATCAGTAACACCTCTCCCTATTGATTTCCGAGCGGGTGCCGTAGATCAAACACATTTTCCTTTGAAAATTTGGAGGAGGATTGCCAATCAAGTATTAACATTAGAAGATAGTTTTAAATATGGGTCACCTTTTGGTGAAGTATGTTTACGTAAACAAATTTCCACATATCTACTTCAATCCCGTGGGGTGAAAGCAGATGAAGATGCGATTATTATAGGCAGTAGTACCCAACAAATGCTTGTTAACCTAGGACATATTCTGAAGAATGATTTTTCAAGTGTTATAGTAGAGGATCCGGGTTATGATGGCGCTAGGAAAGCTTTTCAATTTCATCATTTTAGGATTGAAACTTTACCAGTTTATGAAACAGGTGCTGATTTTTCACAATTAGATCAAACGAACTCAAGAGTAATTTATGTAACACCTTCTCATCACAGCCCATATGGAGTAAGTATGTCTATCCAACAACGTCAAATGCTAATTCATTGGGCTAACAAGATGAAAGGGTATATTATTGAAGACGATTACGATAGTGAATTTCGCTATACGCAACAGCCATTTCCAGCCCTAACTTCAATTGATTCATCAAGAGTCATTTATTTAGGAAACTTCTCAAAGTCGTTTCTTCCAGGAATTCGTTTGAGTTATATGGTATTGCCCCAGACACTTATAAATGATTATAAGGATCAATTTCTTCATTTTGAGAGTACCACTTCAATTTTTAGTCAGCTCACAATGGCTAAATTTATGGAAGAAGGAGAATGGAATCGTCATATTAAACGTATGCGTCTAGTTTATAAACGAAAAATGCAACACCTAGTGTCCGTATTAAAGGAGCAATTCAATCAAAATATTTTCATCATTGGTGAAAAATCTGGTTTGTTTGTATTAGTAAAGGTATATCTGAACCGTTCAGAAAAATGGCTAATAAAACAGGCTTCATATTATGGTGTTCAAGTGTACCCTACTTCGCGTTACTTTGTTAAAAATACAACTGACAGCCCAATCATTAAACTTGGTTTTGGAAATCTTTCATTCGAAGAAATTCAAATCGGTGTGGAGCTGTTAAAAAAAGCATGGATGGCGTAAAAGAGTATAAAAAGGGAAGTTTGAATTTAGGTTAAGTAAAATTGGAAATGTTGTGAAGGAATATACTTAAAATAATAGGAATAAAAAGCATTCTATATTGAATGCTTTTTATTCCTATTATCATTTGATGAAGGACTAGGTTGTATTATTAAGCGGTCTAATAATTTTTTAGTAAATGGCATAAAGTAATTAAGGATTAGTCCACCTAAACAAACGGTGATTACAGTACCAACACCAATTGGTCCATGTGAAAATATTGCCATTATCAAGAATACTAGATAAATGAGCGTTCTTGATAAAAATATATTCGTTCTAGTTAATTCTTGTACGATTAACGTTAAGCGATCAATAGGAATCGGTGCAAAATTTGTGTGTAAATATGTTGAAGTTCCTAATCCTGTAATAACTAAGCCAATTCCAAAACAAATCATTTTACTGTACCATATTTCAGGTGTAATTAAATCGCGTAATAAAAATAGCCACATATCAATACCAATACCTGTTATGAATGCTGTTAACAACCCCATAACTTCTGGTCGTTGTCTTTTTAAAAATGAATTGCAGCATATCAATAATAAAGCTATTATTATTTCCCAACTCCCCACAGTAAGCCCCACATTTAAAGACAGTCCCACCAAGAGTGCATCAAAGGGTGAAGTTCCAAGGTCTGATTGTATAGTGAAAGAAATACCAAGGGTTAATATTAAAATTCCTAATACATAGAACACATATTTCATTTTAATCAACCTCTTTACCGTTATTTTTGTTGCAATTACAATAAAAAAGATATATATTTAATGTAAGGTTAAAATGTTGCATTTGCAATAAAAATATACGATAAGGAGTTAGCTATGAAGGAAATTCTCCGTGAAATTGGAATGATAGCAAGGGCATTAGATTCTATAAGTAATATAGAATTTAAAGAATATGAACTTACAAAAGGGCAGTATTTATACCTTGTACGAATATGTGAAAACCCAGGAATTATTCAAGAAAAGTTATCTGAGATGATAAAAGTGGATAGAACAACAGCAGCTCGTGCTATCAAAAAACTCGAAATAAATGGGTTTATTGAAAAAAAAGATGATGAATATAACAAAAAAATAAAAAAACTCTTTCCAACGGAGAAAGGAAAAAATATTTATCCTTTTATAAAGAGAGAAAATGATTATTCCAATACCGTTGCATTAGAAGGGTTTTCTGAAAAAGAAGTGGATACCATTTTCAATTCTCTTCAAAAAATAAGAAAAAATATAGAAAAAGATTGGGAATTTGTAAAAAAGGGAAACAAGAGAAATTATTGATTGTATAAAGGAGTGACATATTTAAATGACTATAAACATAAAAAAGGGTACCCTTGAGGATTTATATACACTTCAAGAAATTAGCTATGAAACATTTAATGAGACATTTAAGGATCAGAATTCATCTCAAAATATGAGTGCTTATTTGGAAAAAGCATTTAACTTAAAACAATTGGAAAAAGAATTATCGAATGTTGCTTCGCAATTCTTTTTTGTTTATTTTAATAATGAAGTTGCTGGATATTTAAAGGTAAATACTAATGATGCACAGTCTGAAGAAATGGGCGATGAATCACTTGAAATCGAAAGAATTTATATAAAAGGTGAGTTTCAAAAACATGGGCTTGGTAAATATCTTCTAAATAAATCTATAGAAATTGCAATGGAACATAATAAAAAGAAAATTTGGTTAGGTGTATGGGAAAAGAATGAAAATGCTATTGCCTTTTATAAGAAAATGGGTTTTGTCCAAACTGGAGTTCATTCTTTTTATATGGGTGATGAAGAACAAATGGACTTTATAATGATCAAAACACTTATATAATTTTTAATTATGTCATTTTGAGGTAGCCATTCTTTATGTTTTTTAATTAATTAAAGTTACTGATTATTAAACAAAAATTAGTTAGTTGGTCTCTCAAATTTCTTGTGAATTATTAGATGTTATTTGCTTAAAAAAGCTTGCCATTTTCATTAATGGCAAGCTTTTTTATTTCTATGGATAATATTTATCTACATTTAAATTAGAAATTAATCAGTCCGTTCTAATTTTCATATAAAAAGAAAACGAGGTCGTAATCAAGCTATTTTATAGAAGTTTCCTTTTCTACTATACATAAGCTTAATGGCTATTCTTTCCAAGGCGAATGCAAAACGCAATCGCAGAAGTTTTTGCGTTTAAAGCCTGGAAGAAGCAATGAGCAAACATCTGCTTTAATATTTCCAAAAGTAGTTTCAGGTTTATGAGCGAAACCTTCAAGGAAAGCAGGAAGAATCTTTTGCTTGAAATTGTCTCGGGGGAATGCAGATACAACTTGTTCACGAATCTCCTCTGAAATTTCGTCATATCCATCTCCCATAACATCGTAGCCTACTCCAGAATAAATTAATGAAACTTGAGGTTCTTTATATTCAGCAATCCCAATGGTTGTGTGAAGTGCAATCGCATCCCAAACCAGTCTAATTGACTCATTATCCATACCATGTTGTTGAAGAAAACTACGAGCAGCATTTGCACCATCTACCTCAAAACGTTTATCTGGACTACTGAATTTCTTTGTAAGGCCAAGATCATGGAAGAGGGCGCTAACATATAATAACTCTTCGTCATACTTAAGCCCAGCTTTTTTACCTTGAAGAGCACCAAATAAGTAAACACGATTCGAATGATTCCATAGTAAGTCATTACCATATTCACGAAGTATTTCTTGCGCCTCTACTGCTATCTTACTATCCGGAATTACTATACCTGCAACTGTTTTTTGCATGAAAATGTCCTCCTATAAATAAATGATATTTTTAAGTCTTATTGCTAGCTCATGAGCTTAAATTAATTATATAAAGCCTCCATTATTTATCAATGCAATGATTTCTATATAATCAATAGATGTTATCTATGATTAATTGTTCCTTTTGTAGTTTTAGATAAATGTTTGAAATTATATATTTATAGGTACATAAAGGGAATTGTTCAAAAAAATATCGATAACGAAGTTGTTATTGTAGTACTGGCCATGAAAAGATATAAATAATGACAATGGTCTACTTAAAGTGTGTTTCACTTTTAACAGTCTCAGTAATAATTAGCTCTATATCTTTTTTATATATAGAAGAATACAGCATAAATGATAGTTATATCTATGCAATAAGAAGTATTATTCAATAACATGAATTTACGTGCAGATTTTTAAGTTCTAATTTAATGATAGATAACACCTATGATAATTATAGAAACGATAGAATTGATAAAAGGAAATGTCAGAGTTAGAATGAAGGTGCTTTACAAGATAACAAAAAAACAATAGCAAGTAACCTTGCTAGAAAAAGTTTCCGTAGGAGGCGAAATAATAGTGTTTTGTAGAGTAGCCACTAGTATCCGTCCTATTGATAAGTAAATTGGAGGGATGTATATGGATGTTTTCCATTCTGGGGAACGTGCTGTACACAATAGGCTTGGTGTACAGAAAATAGCGAATACTGCTAGTACAATGATTCAGCCAATAATGACAAAAAAATTTATGGCGTTTCTAAATGGACAAAACTCATTCATGATATCTTCTATGGATGAAAAAGGGAGAGTGTGGAGTTCATTTTTAGCAGGAAAAGAAGGAATTATTCAAGCAGTAGATTGCGATGTAATTAAAATAAATGTTGGTATAAATGAAGGTGATCCATTATTCACAAATATTCTTCACAATAAAGAAGTTGGAATCATCGTAATTGACTTTGCTTCCAGGATAAGAATTCGTATAAATGGTTCGGTTGTAAACAAATTTTTGGATGGAAGTTTTGAAGTTAAAACTGAACAAGTATTTGGGAATTGCCCTAAATACATTCAGGCGAGAAATTTCACTTATAACGAAACAGTTGTTGGTGGAACTAAGCGATTTAATAAGCAGTATGCTTTAAATGAAAAACAGCAAGAACTGATTAGTCAAGCTGATACTTTCATTATTGCGAGTTCCAGTTCAGATGGGAAAATGGATATTTCCCATCGAGGTGGGATGCCAGGGTTTATTCACATTATAAGCGAACAAAAAATAGTCTTTCCTGATTACTCAGGTAATATGCTATTCAATACGCTCGGAAACATTATTGAAAATCCTAATGTAGGGCTATTGTTCTTTGATTTTTCTACTGGTGATACATTACAACTAACTGGGAAAGTAAGTATCATTTGGGATATTGACGAAAGTATTATTTCTCAATTTCCCGGAGCCCAGCGATTAATTCAATTTCAATTAGTTGAAGCCATTCAAACAATGAATTGTAACACAAATCAGTGGGAGTTCGTAACATATTCATCTTTTAATCCAAAATAGACAAGGTGGGAAATAATATGCAAATTCAAATTACTGTTACAGAAGCTGCTATGAAACAATTCGAAAATTTAGAGGCTAAATATCCAAATCACCTTCGATTCCTTCAATATGAAATGGGAGGATGTGGACTTCCATTAGATGGAGTTCTGAGAGTTAAACTTATTAATTCAAGTATTGGCTATGAAGAAATGCAAACAAACTGGAAACCATTATATATAAACAAAGCATCTTTAGCTTTTGTTGACGACAGTATAACGATCGATTTCTTTGAAGGATTTCAGATTAAAAGTTCTAATCAAACTTATAGTCATAATATACCTTTAGAAGTTGAAGAATAAGTATTACGATTTACAAATAAAGTGAACTTAGTATAGAATGAGCGGTCTATTTTCTATATTAGACTATATAATCTTTTCTTAAAGTATGTATACCATAACATAAATAAGGAACGTAATTTTTCCTAATACATTTTATTAGGAGAAATTACGTTTTTTATGAATGAACGAAATGATAAAGTATAGGGAGAATTAAAGGATTTTGAGAAATCAATTAACTAAGTAAGGAGATTATTCTTATATGGAATTAAGACAATTAGAGTATTTTATAACACTTTGTAAGGAACTGCATTTTACACGAGCGGCTGATAAATTAGGTATTACACAACCTACATTAAGTCATCAAATTAAAGCTCTCGAGGATGAAATAGGTATGCCGTTATTTGATCGATTAGGAAAGAAAATTGCTATAACAGATGTGGGATACATTTTAGCAAAGGAATGTAAAACTATTTTCAATGCACTTGATAATGTAAAAGAAGAAATCAGTGAATTAAAGGAGATAAAAGGAGGTAAAATTGCAATTGCCACTTTACCTGGCGAACTAACAAACTTAGTCTCCACTTTACTTTTAGATTTTCATAAAAATTATCCAGAAGTAATAGTGAAAATTATAAGTTCAGATGAAATACTAGAATTAATAAATCAGAATCAAGTTAATTTTGCTGTTACAATTGATTCTTCTGATTACGTATTCGAAGAAGAAAAAATTATAAAAATACCATTGTACACTGATGAGCTATTTTTAGTGTTATCAAAAAACCATTCATTAGTTAATGAAAAAGAAATACAGTTCTCCGAATTAAATAAATTACCATTAATTTTGTTCCCAGATAATCATGAATGCAGAAAGTTATTGGACTATACATGCATAGCACGGAAAATAAATATGTATCCAATTATTGAGACCTCTAGTATAGAATCATTATTCGATTTTGTTAGAAGTGATTTTGGAGTAACAGTTGTATCTAAAACTCTATTGGATATTACGGAAGATAACGATTTATCAGCTATTCCAATAGTAAATCCGAGTGTTAGTAGGGAAGTTAACCTTATCTTGCGTAGAGATAAATTTATTGGGTTCGGCACTAGAAATTTTATCGAATTGCTTACAAATGAAATTATAAAATTAGGATTTCCTATTTCTGAACAAAGTAAAGAACAGATTAGAAAATTAATTAAAGAATAATAAAAATTGAAATAACCAGTAGAAAAATTATAGACCATATCTATGGTAGTGATAGAAAAATCGGCATTGCCCTATACCTGTCTCTTATACACATCTGACGCTGCCGACGAAGCT
>NZ_JAEHBO010000085.1:0-20371 GCF_016483575.1 Bacillus cereus group sp. N12 | reverse complement strand
GGTATGTATATTCCGCTTGCTGACTTAGGGAAATACAATCATGAAATAAATGAGTACGTGTATTGTGCAGATGGTAAGGCGAATATAGGTCATTGGGATATTAATGCGGTCACATGGTGGACATTAAAAAATCAAGGCATTACAGTTATCGGGAAAGAAACGGAAGATCTTCCGTTTCAAATAAGGTGGAATGATGTAGTCAATACGATGAAATACAACGTAGAACAGTACTGGAGTGAAAAAGCGAAGCAGCCATATTTATTTTTTATAGAAGAGTGGGTAGAATCAGCTGTCGTTACGATGGGCCGTATTTTATATACACTGGATCATAAAACAATCGTTTCAAAAGATAGAGGATTGCAATACTTATTAGAACATTCAGCGGAGGAATGGGAGCTTTTATTAAAAGAAGTAGCGAGAATACGGCAAAATCCAAAAGAAAAGCGAATGCTCTCAAGGTGGAGAAGGGCAGATATGACGAAGAGGTATTTGCTGCACTTAATTGAGATGTGTAGAGAGAAATGGTAGATGAATGTAAAAGCATCCTTTATGTAAAGGGTGCTTTATTATTTTAAAATAATGAAAAATCACTTTACAAGAAATGAGAAATCGAAAGATAATAGAAAAATATGTGTATGGAGGAAGATGATGAGTAAATGTAAATTACATATAGATAAAGAGCAACTATGGAAAGGATGCATCTTAAAGTCGATTGCAAATACAATTTTTGTAGCACATGCTCCTGATTTCTCGCATGAAAGTTCATGGGATGGATTTAACTATAATATGCAAGATAGTCAAGGCGGAAGAGGGACAATTACGTTTCATCCGGATTATACGATCGTATGTCTGCAAGATGTGAATAGCGAGAGAATTGAAGAGTGGATTGATGCGGCAAATTATTTTGAAGGGGCACCTTCGGAAGTAATAGACATTGCGAAAGAGGAAGCACTTCAATACGTATTAGAAGAAGTAGAAGGCGAAACAGTTCCTTTTATTACAACTGCATTTTGGATTGAGGATAGCGGTGCGTATTCAATTGATCCATTTGAAGAGATGGAAGAGCACGGTGGATTTTTATTAGAAATTCCATTACTTGATACGGAATCAGCAATTGAAAGATTGGAAGAAGAGTATGAACTGACAGCGGAACAAATAGAACTTTTACAATTCGTGTATGAGAGAAAAATCCAAAATCCAAACGAGAAAATTAAGTTGTCTAAAGAGGAAGTAGCAATGATTGGGACGGATGATAGTGAAGGGTTAGAAGTGAGCAAAGCGTCATTTGAAGAAATGAATATTACTTGGTAGTTGTAGGAGGATAAAATGTTTCCGATTGGTGAGCAGCCGAATATTACGAAAGATTTAGTAAGTATAGCTGGTAATTTAGAAGAGCTAGCGATTGAGGGGAAAACAAAAAATATAGAACGACTAGCATCTTTACAAGTTAAGAAGTTATGGGTGTTCGCAGTAAATCAAAAGCAGTTTGAGCATGTTCTTACGTATGCTCGTCCCGATATATTATATGTTTACGAAATGAGGGTCGAGGATTTAAGTAGTCTTCAGAAATTATCTAATTTACAACATTTATATATATGCTGGAATACAAAAGCGAAGACGTTATGGGATATCGCGTATAATAAACAACTCAAATCTTTACTAATTGATGATTTTTCTAAGCTAGAAGATTTAAGTGCTTTAGGTAAGTGTCCACAACTCAATACCTTCTATATGGGCGGAGGGATAAATACAGCGATGAAAGTACAAACTTTAAAGCCGCTTGCTGAATTACAGCATTTGAAAAAGCTTACTCTTATGAACTTAAAGGTTAAAGATGATTCGTTAGAACCTTTAATACAATTAAAAAATTTGAGGGAGTTAAGCTTGTCTAATCAATTTAAGGTGCAAGAGTATGCAAAATTATCTGTAGCATTGCCATATACGGAATGTGAGTTTTTTAAACCTTATGTATATATGAACGATGCAATAGGCGGGAAAAATATAATGGTGACCGGAAGAAGAAGGCCATTCCTGAATTCGAAAACGGATACCGTAAAGATGCAAAAGTATGAAGAACAATTTAAAAAGTTACAAGAGGAATATAAAGGACTAGTAGAAAGCACAATGTAAATGTACATTGTGCTTTCTACTAGTTTTTTCATATACATATCAACTTCATGAAAGAATACTTTTTCTTTTTTCTCGTTATTAAGATGCACAGAGCAATGTAAATATTGCTGTAAATAGGGATTAGCTTGTTCGTACTGTTTTAATTTGTAGAAAGAAAAACAGGTAAGAAGCAGAAACGCTTTTTCTTATAATATTGGAACGACGGCTAGTAACGGAGTAATGGAATGTATATTTATTTTTGTTAAATTTTCATAAGAAGCCCACGTTTGAAACCAGTCGGAAATGGTAGAAAGGTAATCCGGAATGTCGATAGTTTCATGTGAAACATTATGCAATAATTGGTTCTGTTATATAAAGATGGGGAAATTTATATTGCTACTTCAAATTTAGAATTAATAATACTTGATGCTGAATGTGGCGAAGTAAAAAATATAATGAAACTCCCTAAAAATGTTGTTGAAATAGATTTTATTGTATCAATTGAAGAAGTTAATAATAGATTATTCATTAGTTGCGTGAGTGGAAATATGTTTGAAATGGTAGAAAGTTAACTTGTGAAGTCTTTTAAGTCGAGATTTTAGGTTGGACCATACCATAATAGTATTTTATATAATAGGAGTAGGATGTGTCCAAATGATCTTGGGGCATCTTTTTTTGTGAACATACAAAACATTTAACTTAGTGTATTAAACGTATGATTCATAAGTATTTTAATATATTTTAAAGTAAAATGAAACAATAAACGGATAATTGTCGGAATATATTCGATTTCCGTTCGTTTTTATGAAATATATGTACTTTTTGTTAGATTCCTTCTTTTTGTACATATACAATACCTGTATATAGAAATAAGAAAAGGATGATGTACGTGAAAGACACTGTTTTACAAGAAACAATTTCTCCACAAAAGTTACATAAGATTGTTCAAAAGAATACGGCGTATTATGACTTTAAATGGGGAAAAGTAGAAAATTCAGCACAAGGGAATACGTGGAATTGGGTAGCCTTTTTCTTCCCAACTTTTTGGTTAGCTTATCGTAAAATGTATAAGTTATTTATTATACTTACGTTATTGGCGGTACCTAGTATCGTTGTAACTCCTTTTATAGATATTCCAGATGGGATTTATTTAACAGTTAGTTTAGTTCTTCAATTAGGAATGATGATATTTACTGGATGGCAAGGAAACCGTTTATATTATAAGCATGCTGTTCGAGTTTTACATAAGGAAGAAGATATGCCGGATCACAAGAAGGCGTATTACTTACAATCAAAGGGCGGCGCTAGTGCTGCTGGTATGATTGGTTTACAAGTTATAGTGGGGATAGTGTTTGGTGGAGCTATGTTCGGACTTTCTCTTTTACCAACTGAGCCGAATATTAAAAATGTTGTTCGTTCAAGTGATGAAGGATTTACTTTAGAGGTTATGACTGATAATCCAACTTGGAAGTTCGTGAAGAAAGAAAAAGAGTATGACGTAGTAGAGTTTACTGGTTATGACTATACAGAGAAGAAAAACGTAAAAATTAAATTCGCTGTTTATTTCAGTGAAGGTTACTTTGAATGGCAAGAAGTATATGAGAATAATAAGAAGTTAAGTGAAGAAGAGTTAGAAGAGTATCAATTTTATATTGAAGAGAATGGTTGGGGGTTCTAGTGAGAACTCATTCATTTTGAAAAGAAGAATCTTGTGAAGGTTCTTCTTTTTTATTGTAAACACCATACGAATTGAAATTTTGTAAAATACAATAAAAAATGAGAATTTGAGGTAGGCTTGTCAATAACGTAAGACTATGGCACTATAAAGAAATGCTATACAAATTTTATTTATCGACATGTAAACATCAAATTTGATTTTTACGTATAAATAATGAACGGAGGAAATGAATTTATGGCTACTTTACCAAATTGTCCAAAATGTAATTCAGAATATACGTATGAGGATGGCGTTCTTTTCGTATGTCCAGAATGTGCTCATGAGTGGGGCAAAGAAGCAGAAGCTGAAAATAATGATGGTGCAAAAGTTGTAAAAGATGCGAACGGAAACGTTCTTCAAGACGGCGATGCTGTTACTGTTATTAAAGATTTAAAAGTAAAAGGAACTTCTTCAGTTGTGAAAATCGGTACGAAAGTAAAGAGTATCCGTCTAGTTGATGGCGATCACGATATTGATTGTAAAATCGACGGTTTCGGAGCGATGAAGTTAAAATCACAATTCGTTAAGAAGGCGTAAGTAAAAAGAGGAGGCGAGTAGCCTCCTCTTTTTTATTATCATTTTTTTTCGGTAAGTCGATATCATTTCATTTACCCTGAACAGTGAATCATTTACCGCGCACGATAGTCAACCTCTTTCAACTGACACCGCTTATTAAAGAACGTTTTATATCCGAGCTGCAAGAAGATAATAACAGCAAAGGCAGTGCTTCCGGAAATACCGAGTATAATGGCGATTTGATATTGAATGGCTGTAAATGGTGATACACCAGATAAGATTTGACCAGTCATCATGCCTGGTAAGCTTATAATCCCCATTCCGACCATAGAGTTGATCGTTGGTAAAATAGCAGAGTCAAAAGCGTCACGTATGAGCGGAGCAGCGGCTTCTTTCGGTGTTGCGCCGAGCATAAGTGCTCCTTCGATTTGGCCTCTTTGCGATTTCATGTTGTTTAAGAACGTATTTGCACCGAGAGAAACACCAGTCATTGCATTTCCAACTAACATTCCTGTAATCGGAACGATATATTGGGGCGCATACCAAGGGTCATGACCGATAATAACAAAGATAAATAGTAGAAGTGGCCCAATTGATCCGGCAACCATGGAAAGAGCGGCTACTCGTTTTAATTCTTTAGACATTGGGATGTTAACTCGTTTATAAATATTAAAAATTGCAAAGGTAGTAATAGAAGTAATAAGGGCAATTGTATAAAATGGATTACTATTTTCAAATACATATGTAAGGACATATGCAACAAGTACGAGCTGAATCGTCATACGGAATGTTGCGAGCGCAATTTGTTTTTCACGCGGAATCCCTTTTAATTTTACAAGGCCCATTAAAATAAGAATAAAAATATATGCGGCGGCAAGTTGCCAAATTTGGAGTTCAATAACGCCCTTCAACTGAGAGCACTTCCTTTCTAGTTGCACCGTTTGTTTTACTAATTTCAATAATATCGTCTGCAATTTCTTCTGGAAGTTGTTGTGAGTGTGTGATGAAGATAACTGTTTTTTTCTTTTCTCTTGCTAGTGTAGTAAATTGTTTCATAACGCGGCGTTCTGTATCGCTATCTAGCGCCGAGGTTGGTTCATCTAATAAATAAACCGGTGAATCCATAAGTACGATACGTGCAAAAGCGAGTCGTTGTTTTTCCCCACCTGATAAGGAATCAGCGTTGTCTTCTAAATTTTTTTCTAAGCTAACAGTCATTAATGCGCTACGCAGGACATCATCATTTGGAAATGGTTTTTCAGAAAGACGAAGTCCCATTAAGAGATTGTCTTTAATCGTTCCATCAAAAATAGGTGGCGTTTGCCCAAGCATGACTACGTCACGTCGTAATTGAATAGGGGGATAGTCAGAAATTAGTTTTCCGTTATATTCAATTGTACCGGATGTTGGAGATTGTAAATCATTTAACATGCGAAGTAATGTACTCTTTCCGCTCCCACTTTCACCGATAATACAAGTGATTGTCTCTTTTTGAATCTGTAAATAAGGAATGTGTAGTATATCTTTATATGTAACGTTTTTTAATATAAACATAAATTGCTCCTTTCTGATTCTAGTTATATCGTATCAAAAAAGAGAGAGAAATAGAAAAATAAGGTTATAAAGAGCAACGTTTTTTCTTCGTCTTGAGTTTTATTAATAAGTTAAGTAAACAATCTAATTCTTGACTGAAAGAAATTACTTTATCATGAGTGAATCCGTACATTTCAACGAGATAGATCAATTCTTTCTTCTTCGCTTCTATTCGATCGTGTAGTTTCGTCAAGTTCATAAGTGAAATGTAATGCCTCCTATAAAAGTATTTATCACATAAAAAATAAGACCGAATGAATTCGGTCTTAAAGGAAATAATAAAAACAACTTACAAATAGCATACACTTTTCATCAATAGTTTTTAATATAAAAATAGAAAATTTTGTGAATAAATATTGAGAAAAATATTTCTGATAATTTCTGTTTATGAAAAAATTTTTTTCAACTGATGAAAAGAGGCTGCCTACATAGTAGACAGCTCGTAAAGTATTAACCGTTATGATATTTATACATCCAAAGAAGACCGGATTTTAATAATCTCGGTACACGTCCCATTAATGGTTGGTTTGCTAGTAAACCAAATCCGTGTTTTTTGCCGAGGGAACCGAGAACACCTTTTAATTTAATAACAGGTAGTTCATCAGGAAGTGGTTCATTATTCCAACGTTTTAATAATATTTGGACAATTTGTTCTCCTTGACCTTCAGCAAGTTGAGCAGATGGTGCGTGTGGAAGTGCTGCACAATCTCCTACAACGTAAACGTGCTCGTCATTTGGAATATTGTGATATTTTGTTAAAACAACCCGTCCGCTACCATCTTGTTCAACCGGAAGGTTTCGAACAACTTCATTTGCTTGAATACCAGCTGTCCAGACGATTGCATCACATGCAAGAGGTTCATCGTGGTTGTACACAATATTTGGTTCGACTTTGGTAATGTTAGAGTTTCGTATAATGGTAACGTTATGTTTTATAAACCATTCTTCTACATATCTACTTAATTTCTCTGGATATGGGAATAAAATTCTATCTTTTCTATCAAATAAATAGATTTTTAAATCAGAACGGCTCTCACGAAGTTCACTTGCTACTTCAACGCCACTTAAGCCAGCACCAACGACAGCAACTGTAGCATTCGGTTCTAGGCCATTTAATTGTTCATATGTCTTACGTGTTTGTTCAATTGATTGTAGACTGTGTGTATATTCCTTTGCCCCAGGAACGTTATGATATTTATCTTCACAGCCAAGTCCGATAATTAAATCATCATATTGGATTGCTTCACCGCCATCAAGATGAACAGCTTTTTCTTCGAGATCAATATTTGTTATTGTGCCGTATTGAATATTGAGGCGTGGGTGCTCAGGAAACGGTATGCGAATATGCGTTTCTGAAATTGTACCCGCTACTAATGCATAATATTCAGTTTTGAAACAATGGTATGGTACTTTGTCGATTAATGTCACCTGTACATCATCTGGAAGTTGGTTGCTTGGAAGTAGCCGTTGCAGAATTCTCATTCCACCGTAGCCACCACCTAGTATTACGAGGTGTTTCATGATGGATTACCCCTTTTCTGTTGAAATGTCCCCTAATCCTAAAATTTTATATTAATAAAATATTTCGACTTTACTCAATCAAATTATATCGAATTTGTGAACAAATAACAATGCATGAATGAATACTCTGTTGTACAATAAGAAGAAAAGTAAAGTAAACTGTTTTCCTTTTCTAGTTACTATTTCATTATGAAGGCCGAAAAGCAGTGTTGTGAATATATTTATATAGAAAAGAATATTTGCTTTGAAGTGAAACAGTGAAGGAATTGAATAGTTTAGTAAGTGTAATGAAAACAACAAGAAACAGCTTAGTTTTCTTCTTATAGATGAAGTCAGAAGGTAATTTGTTTTGTAGTACAGGGGGGAGAATTTTGATTAAACCGTTAATTGAATTTTGTGTAGGTAACCTCGCGAGTGGTTCACAAGCAGCTTTAGAGAAATTAGAAAAAGATCCGAATTTAGATGTAATGGAGTATGGATGTTTAGGATATTGTGGTATTTGTTTTGAAGGCCCATTTGCCCTTGTGAATGGTGAAGTAGTACAGGGATCGACAGTAGAAGAGCTTGTTAATAATGTATATGAGTATTTGGATGAAAATCCAATGTTTTAAGGTGTTGCGAATGGGCAGCACCTTTTTCCATTAGATAAAATATTATTTCGCAGGGTAGGATAATACGGAATATAAATAAAAAAAAGGCCCTTTTAGAAGGGCTTTTTTCCTACACAATTTGTGCAAGAATGGCTCATCGCCAAATGTTGTCAAATATGAGAAACGGGGGACATTCATATTGTGTTCTAAAAGCATGCATTCTATACTTAAAATAACAAATTATTTTTGGAGTGAATACAAATGAGCCAATTTTCTTTTACAAAAATGCATGGTCTTGGCAATAGTTATATATATGTAAATATGTTTGAGGAACAAATTCTTGAAGAAGATTTAGCTCTTGTGGCGGAAAAAGTTTCAAATATTAATACTGGTATTGGGGCAGATGGAATGATTTTAATTTGTCCTTCTGACGTAGCTCCGGTGAAAATGCGCATGTTTAATAACGATGGTTCAGAAGGGAAGAGCTGCGGCAACGGTTTACGCTGCGTAGCGAAATATGCGTATGAGCATAAACTAGTAGAAGAAACAGTTTTCGCAATTGAAACGTTAGCCGGAATTGTAACGGCTGAAGTAACGGTAGAAGATGGTGTAGTTACATTAGCAAAAATCGATATGGGAGCACCACGTTTAACACGTGCAGAAATCCCGATGCTTGGTGAAGGTGAAACAC
Organism: Bacillus cereus group sp. N12; assembly: GCF_016483575.1. Lineage (NCBI taxonomy): Bacteria > Bacillati > Bacillota > Bacilli > Caryophanales > Bacillaceae > Bacillus > Bacillus cereus group sp. N12. The sequence continues at coordinate 11,634 of NZ_JAEHBO010000085.1, read as the reverse complement.
CGTTTATTCGTGAAAACTTCTTATACAATAATCATCGTTATGCATTTACAGCTGTTTCAATGGGGAATCCGCATGCGGTTATTTTTGTTGATGATGTAAAAAAAGCGCCACTTACAACACTTGGACCAGTCCTTGAGACACATGAAATGTTCCCAGAGCGAGTAAATGTTGAATTTATCGAAATTTTGAATGATGACGAGATGAACTTCCGTGTTTGGGAACGTGGATCTGGTGTAACACAAGCTTGCGGGACAGGAGCATGTGCTGCAGTTGTAGCTGCTATTTTAAATGGAAAGCTGGAACGTGGTAAAGAGATTACAGTTCATTTAGCTGGCGGCGATTTAATGATTGCATGGACAGAAGAAGGAAATGTGTTAATGAAAGGACCTGCGGAAGTAATTTGCCGCGGAGTGTATGAGTACAAGATAGAAGCGTAAAGATGTATAATAGAATGAGAACAGAAAGGATGGTGTATTTCATGATTGAAGTAACAGAACAAGCAGCTTTTCAAATTAAAGATATGTTAAAAGATGCTGAAGATGGAGAGAAGTACGTGCGCCTTGCTGTACACGGCGGCGGATGTAGTGGTCTTTCTTACGGCTTAGGATTTGAAGTAGAACCAAAAGAAGACGACACAGTTCTTGAATTTTTTGGTGTTGAATTTGTTATCGATAAAGAAAGTGCTCCAATTGTTAAAGGAGTAAAAGTTGATTATAAACAATCGATGCTTGGCGGCGGATTCACAATTGATAATCCAAACGCAATCGCATCATGCGGATGTGGATCATCTTTCCGTACAGCATCGAATGCTGGTAAGCCGGAAGAGTGCTAAGTTTTTGGCAGAAATAGAGAAAGACCTTTTTAGCGATGGAATACAATCGTTAAGGAGGTCTTTTCTTTTGTCGTGAAAAATCAAAAAGCCACCTTCTAAATTTAGAAATCAGCCTCAAGATATGTTGTGCAACGAGTTTTAAAGTCTTAATCTAATTTATCTTTGCATAGATGCAGGTATCAGTTAGTTGTTTGCCGTCAGCTGAAACATCTTCATTGCGTAATATCCCTTCAAGCTCAAAGCCTAGTTTTTCAGGAATCGCACGACTTTTTGTGTTATTACGTTCACATCGTATTTCAATCCTTCTAAATTTGAATAACTGAAATCCAAGGTTTATTAACGCACTTACTGTTTCTGTCATATATCCATTGCCACTAAATTGGGTGTTAATCCAGTATCCAATTTCACATTTAGAAACCTTCCAATCAATCGCGTGAAGGCTAGCAGTTCCGATAAAATTATTCGTCTCCTTATGATAGATAAGATAGCGAAAGCTTTCTCTTTTCAAAAAATCTATATGCGCATTTCTCAAGAGAATTTCCGTTTCTTCAACAGTAGGAATTGACTGGAATAAAAACAACCATTGCTTTAATTCAATAATTGAATCTTTAATAGCTTCGTGTACTACATTCCCTTCACCTGCTTGCAGTGGTGCTCGAAGAATGAGTTTGTCTGTTTCTATTTGTAACGGAACATCTAATAAAATAGGATTCATATTATTTCTCCCCTCGAAAACTTTAAATTAGGAAATAATGAAATTTATGTAATAAAAAAACTTTCAGCCAAAAGTTAGAAAATAATAAATATATATTCAATTCATCGTTTACAAATCCCTTTTCACATATTGAAAACGAAATCGCTAGTTGGTTGAGTAAGGAATTATTATTTTTTATCTATTTTCTTACGATTTTTGTCTTTTGCATAATTAGAAGTTGGCTGATGTGTATGAAGAAGTTTAATGAAGTAGTAGCAACTGATCCGAAGGTAGAATCTGTCCTCGTTCCAATTGGTGTTGGAATGACTATTTCTAAAGTGAAGAAATAATTATTATCTTACAAAAGTGTAATGTTCATGTCATGTTTTTGAATTTCTTCTTTAAAGCCTGAGCTTTAAGATAAGAATATAAGAAAAAACATTTGAGGTGAAGGAAAATGAAAAGATACATTGCACTGTTTAGTATTTTAGTTGTATTCGCAAGCCTGTTAGTGGGTTGTGATATTAACCGTATGGGGAAAGATGAGTATTATGTTCAAGTTACAGCTGATGGAATTGAAAAAAATGAGAAGTTTGATAACGGAGAGCCACATAAATATTTCGAGTATAAATTAAAAGGATTCGATAAAGGTGGAGAAGAAAAAGAATTGGAATTCACAGCTCCAAAAAATCTTCGCAAAGAAGCATTCTTACGCGTATACAATTCAGATAAAAAAGGTGTAACAGCTTGGGAAGAAGTGAAAAAAGACGAGCTTCCAGCGAAAGTTAAAGAAAAATTAGGTGCAAAATAAGAAAGAAAAAAAAAGGAATTGACGAACAGGGTCAATTCCTTTTTATATTCTCAAAATTCTCTTCTGAAATGACTGTAAATCCATGTCTTTTGAATAAAGCAGTTGTTACCCCATAACCAGTTTTTTTATTCCCGTTAAATTCTCCAGTGTAAATTGTAGAACTACCACAAGATGGACTACGTTCTTTTAAAATAATATATTCTGGGTGTAAGTCTTTAAGTTGTTCTAATGCTTTATAAGCACCATTTACGAAAGCTTCTGTGACATCTTCTCCATCTTTTGTCATCACTTTCGCTTTTCCGTCCAAAACGTCATCGCCATTCCCACCAATAATTTCAGCGGAAGGACGAGGCGTCGGTAGTCCTCCTAATACTTCAGGACAAATGAGGACTGTATCTTCTTTTTGCAGAAGTTCCTCTATTTTTGAAACGAGATTGTCATTCCCATCATAACGACAAGCGATACCACCTAAACAAGCGCTAATTACAATCATATTTTCATCTCCAATAAAGAAATATTAACTATCACGCCAATTTCTCTTCCTGCTTCTTACTTATAAATGAGGTGATAAGAATGGGAAGCTTATATAATTTAATGAAACCATATAGTGAATTTCGAAGTAAAGAGGAGTTTAATATATATCAAAAACAAGTTTTGAAATATTATCGATTTCAATTAAATAAAACGGATGCTACCATTATTCATTTTTTAGGAAAGTATGCGGTGAATGAGAAACAGAAAACAGTAGGAGTTGCTTGTCCGTTAATGGAGACGATTGCGACGAATGTTGGAAAGAGTATTCGTACAGTACGCCGCTCCGTTGCAAAGTTAGAGGAACTAGGAATTATAAAGCGTGTTGCGACAAAAGAAAGACATAAGCGCGGTGGGTATAGTGCGAACTTATATATTTTTCTTATATCTGCAATTGACCGCATGGATGACCGTATGAAAATGTCCGCATGTGAAAGTGAGGATTATGCAGCTGGCTGTAGTAAAAATGAGCAAAAATATGAGGGGGAAACAATTCTTTTTAAAAACATTCCACAAATAAAAGAGAAAAGAAAAATAACGTATGAGCTTGATGAAACGTATTGCCGTCATGATATACCGAAGTCTTTTATATACGCACTGGTGCCGATGACAAGTAATCCGAAGAAGATTAATATATTTTGGAGTAAGGTGGAACTTGCGTATAAAAAGAGTGGCTTATTAGAGCAAGGTGTTTTATTAGAGCAAATATTAGCTGATGAAGAAGTGAACGGAAATTTCATTTGGCGCGTGAAAAGTGTTGTGAGGGCACATAAATATGGGGAAATTCGTAAAGATATTGGGGCACTTTTGTACAGTACAGTGCGAGATTTATTTTTTGAGGTTGGATTAGAGTGGGGAGCAGCATTAAGGAGGAGAAAGGGAGTACATCTATTTGATCCGTTTAAAAAAGAGCCATGCTTATAATACATGACTCTTGCTTGTTAATCGAATTTCCTTACAACTGGAACACGAATCGCTACAAATAGTACGAAGACGATAACGGCGATTGCACCGCTTTTCATAACGGTTACGATTGGAATTCCTATTGCAAGTGCAATGGATGTGAATGCATAAGAGAGCGGGATAAAGCCCATTGATGATAGCATAAGTAAACTCATTACACGCCCCATCATCTCTTCTTTTACAGTTGCTTGAATCATTGCCATAAGTGGAACGATCGCCATTGCGATTGTAATACCGTAAAACATGCCAGCTAATAATGCCTGCCAAAGTACCGTACTAAAGTTAATGGATAAGAAGAATATACCAGACAGTAGCATCATGATAATGCAAAATAGGCCGCGTCTACGATTAATATTCTTTAAACCGACAATGACAGCGCCTATCGCCATTCCACCACCAACAGCAGCTTCTAAGTAACTGAACTGAAGTGAATCACCGTGCAGGACATTTTTAACGAAGAGCGGGAAACCGACTTGCATCGGACCGATTAAAAATAAGTTTAGAAAGGCGCTACAAATAAGGAAAGTTGAAAGGAATGGTGATTCCTTTACATATAAGATTCCTTCTTTAATAGAAGTAAACATGCCTTTGTCGGTATCTTTTTGCTCTGACATCGTAAATTGTATTTTTTGAACGAGTATGGCCGCAACGATCAGTAGTAAAATCGTAATCGAAAAGATTGTTTCATAGTTCGTAAATTTGATGAGAATTCCACCAAGTACAGGGCCCAAGATAACCGACGCTTGATTCGTCATTTGTGTAAGTGAATTTGCCTGCGTTAAGCGGCTTTTTTCTACAAGTTCTGGCAGAATAGATCCATCTGCGGACCAGAAAAAAGCATCAGCAAGTCCAAAGAATAAAGCGAATAAGGCAAATGTATATAGTGTTACATCACCGACGATGAACCATGTGAGAATGGTTGCGACAAGAATCGCTCGAATAATATTGGAGTAAAACATAATATTTTTTTTCGGGAATTTATCAGCTACAGCGCCGCCGATAATCATAAAAATAAGCCTTGGAACACTAAGAGCTACGAAAACAACACCGAGTGAAGCCTCAAGGTTTAATGTTTTTGCTATGTACCACGTTTGTGAAAAAGTAAAAAAGGCTAAAGCAAAGCTTGAAAAAAGAGTAGCTGCCCAAAGAAAAAGGAAATTCGTATTTTTTAATAACGGTTTTCCGCTTCCTTCTAAAGCAGTTTTATTTTGTTGTAGTTCCTCCATATTGCTTCCTTTCTATGTGACAAATTTAAACTAAAAAACCTATTAACAATCGTTTTATCCTGCGTTAACGGGCAGTAAAAATCCCACCTCAAAATTCGGTTCGAGCAAAGAAGTTAGGTGGGAGACCAACTGCCCGTAAACGTCCGATTGGTGAAGGCTAATACTCAGTGGGGGATGAAAAAAACCCCCACTGAGTATAGTTTCACTTTATACAGTTTCTAATATTTCTATACTGCACTTTCTCATTGTAGACAATAATAATGTATTTGCCCAGTAGCTATTTAACGACAAAAAAAGAAGATACCAAAGAGTATCTTCTTTAAGCTAATGCGATATAAATATCTACTTGCACATTATTTGGGTCTACCGCTTTTTCATCATACAGTTCGAAATCTGTTGTAAAAGCACGTTTGTTTTCTTTCGACCATTGCCAAATGTATTCCCAAGCTTCGCACACGACTTCAGAAACTGGGCCTTTTCTCGATGTAAATACCGCATATGTAGCGGCAGGTATTGTTAAAGTTGTCATATTTTCTGGAACGTCTTTTAATGAAGAAACGGGCATACCGATTGTAAATTTATATGTGCCAGTTTCATCTGATTCGTAGTTTGAATAGAAAGCGAACGTTTCCTTTGTTTGTTGATTTGGGATGTGATGCATCATTTGTTCTTGGAAGTATTTGTTCCAAAGCCCTGGGATTTTTCCTTCAGTAGACGCCTCTTTTTCATTTGTCGTTGTAAGAGAAACACCGATTGCTTGGAAAGCTTCTTTTTTTACGATAATGGGTTCGTTAATCATGAAAATTCCTCCTTTTAAATAAGAACGTTTGTTCTGTTTTAGTGTAACATGTTTTTGGGGAGAAGTAGAGCTTTTTAGAAAGTGTTACTTTTTTGAGGAGATATAAAAGAAACCCTTTCATATGTGAAAAGGGTTCTTCGTAGTTCTATATTAAAACATACTGGAGCTATGCATTGGTTGAAGTTTTGCGTTTGGATCGAAGTAAGCTTTTGCATTGTTTACTGCTGTCGGTGCTTCACCAAATCCACAAGCGATAAGTTTTACTTTTCCTTCATATGTACAAATGTCACCAGCAGCGTAAATGCCAGGAATATTTGTTTCCATTTTTGAATTCACAAGAATGCTATTTTTTTGTATATCTAAGCCCCAGTTTTTAATTGGGCCAAGAGAAGAAACGAAGCCGTAGTTTACAATTACATCATCAACATCGATGATAAGTTTTTCTTCTGTTTTTACGTGTTGAAGAACGACTTGTTCAATTTTGTCATCACCAATGAGTTCAACTGGAACGTACGGTGTGCTTACTTCTGCACGAGAATTCATTAAGCTTTCGACGCTATGTTCATGTGCGCGGAATTTATCACGGCGATGAACGATTGTAACTTTGTCAGCAATCGGTTCTAACATCATCGTCCAGTCTACTGCTGAGTCGCCGCCGCCAAATACAACAACACGCTTGCCAGCAAATTTATTCATATCATCAACGAAATAATGTAAGTTTTTCTTTTCGTATTTTGCGGTCCCCTCTAATTCTAAGCGGCGTGGCTGGAAAGCACCATTACCAGCAGTAATAATGACTGATTTAGAATAGTGAGTTTGTTTATTCGTAACAAGTTTAAATATACCGTCAGCTTGTTTCTCAAGCGTATCAACAGCTTCTTCTAAGCAAACTGTTGGATCAAATTTCTTCATTTGCTCTTTTAAGTTATCAACTAACTCTTGTGCACGCACTTTTGGGAATCCAGCTACATCATAAATGTATTTTTCAGGGTAGAGTGCGGATAATTGTCCTCCAAGTTGAGGTAAGCTTTCAATGATTTTTACACTTGCTTGTCTCATACCGCCATAAAATGCTGTGAAAAGTCCAGTTGGACCACCACCAATAATTGTTATGTCGTAAACTTTTTGATTTTCTGCCACTTTCATTCCCCCTATAGATGGAATTTTGATATTGATTTCATATATTGTTCATATGTACATGAAAATCCTGCAAATGATGATACTTTCAAATAAATGATAGCATATTTCAGTTCATAATACTTCTGAAAACGACTGAATTATAAGTAAGTTTCCGCATAGATGTTTTTTACATTGTATAAAATATACAGAAAGGAAAATACATGAAAAAAAGGCTGAAAAACCCTTGTAAACGCTATGTTATTTTAAAATATTGATAATTCGCTAGGTGCTTGAATTATGGAATAAAACCGACTAATATAGGGAAGTGTTATGTTAAATTTCTATGACAAAATTCGTACGATTTTTTGACTGCGTTTTGTTACGATATAGAATGTGATAAATTCCACATTCTTGACAAATAGAGTTTTTAGTACTTGGTATTATTTTTCATTACTATTATATAAAGAAAAGGGTTGTGATTTGGTGAAGACTCCAAAAATCGTAGTTTTAGGTGCAGGTTATGGCGGGATGATTACGACTGTTCGTCTGCAAAAAGCATTATCTGTAAATGAAGCTGAAATTACGCTAGTAAACAACAACAGCTATCACTACCAAGCGACTTGGTTACACGAGAGCGCAGCTGGTACATTACAAGATGAAAAAATCTGTCTAGATATTCAAGACGTTATTGATACAAATAAAGTGAACTTTGTACAAGATACAGTAGTAGAAATTAAAGCTGCTGAAAAACGCATTATCTTAAAAGACAGCGAGTTAGAGTATGACTACTTAGTAATTGGTCTTGGTTTCGAATCAGAAACATTCGGAATTACAGGATTAAAAGAGCATGCATTCTCAATCGCTAACATTAATGCAACTCGTGAAATTCGTGAGCATATGGAAGCTAGTTTCGCTAAATATGCAACTGAACAACGCGATGAGTTAGTAACAATCGTTGTTGGTGGTGCTGGATTTACTGGTATCGAGTACGTAGGTGAGCTTGCAAACCGTGTTCCTGAACTTTGCAAAGAGTACAATGTACCACGTGAAAAAGCACGTATCATCTGTGTAGAAGCTGCTCCAACAGCACTTCCAGGTTTCGATCCAGCGTTAGTAGAATACGCTGTAAAACAACTTGAGAAAAAAGGTGTAGAATTCCGCATCGGTACAGCAATTAAAGAAGCAACTGAAGAAGGTATTATCGTTGCGAATGGCGATGACACTGAATTAATTAAGTCTGAAACAGTAGTTTGGGCTGCAGGTGTTCGTGGTAACGGTATTGTGGAAGAGTCTGGCTTTGAAGCAATGCGCGGACGTGTAAAAGTCGATGAGTACATGCACGCTCCAGGATACGAAGATGTATTCATGGTTGGTGATGCAGCGTTAATCATTAACGAAGAAATTAACCGTCCATATCCACCAACAGCACAAATTGCAATTCAACAAGGTTACAACATTGCACATAACTTAACTGTGTTAGTTCGTGGTAAGGGCGAAATGAAAAAATTCGCATTCGACAATAAAGGATCTGTATGTTCTTTAGGGCATGACGATGCAATGGGCGTTGTTATGGGTAAAAAGTTAACAGGTTGGAAAGCTTCCTTCATGAAGAAAGTAATTGATAACCGTTACCTATTCTTATTAGGTGGACCTTTATTAGTTCTTAAAAAAGGTAAATTAAAGTTCTTTTAATATATAATAGAAAAAGCAGAAACGGCTAAGAGCTGTTTCTGCTTTTTTCATATTAAAAATATAGTATAATATATAAAAAAGAAAGAATATTCTGTCCGTTCAGGTGGAGGAGGTTATTACATCATGGAGAAACGAGGGAAAGTGTGGTTAGCTGTTAGTGGTTTAGTAGCTACAAAAGATGGCAGGTGGCTATTTGTTAAGAAAAAATACAGTGGATTAAAGGGGAAATGGTCTTTGCCAGCTGGTTTTGTAAATGAAGGTGAGACGGTTGATGAAGCTGTGAAACGTGAAGTATTAGAAGAGACAGGTATTGTCGCTCATGTGAAGGGGATTATAGGTATTCGGTCGGGCGTTATTCGTAATGAAATTAGTGATAATATGATTATTTTCCTTTTGGAGCCTGAAGGGGAAAATATTATTGTACAGGAGAAGGAATTGTCTGAAGTAGCATTTTTACATCCAGAGACGATTGCTGACGATCCCAATACGTCTGTACTTATTAAATATTTGCTAGAAAGAAGATCAGAACTACATCTTGAAATGGACAAAACATTAAATCCAGGAGAGCAATTTGGTTATACAGCCTATCACGTATTTACGGCGCATGCGAAGGAGAGGGAGAAAGAGTGAGTATACCGGTACTACTTATTTCAATGATGTTATTCTTTATTTTGTTTTTTGGAATTGGATTTTTACTCAACATGATTTTGCGAGCTACATGGGTAATGGTTATTGTGTATCCGATTGTTTGTATGCTTATTATTAATAAAGCGAGTGTGTGGGATTATTTTTCAAAGCCGAAAGAAACATTTTCTTCATTTGGGAAAAGTGTATCGCATTTAGGACAAGCCGATATGTTTATTTTATCTACTGGATTAGTAGGTGCTGCTTTGGCAGGAATCGTAATTAAGAAACTTCGAAAGAGTGGATATCAAATGTTTTAATCTCCAATCAATTTGGAGATTATTTTTTTGCATATTCCTTCATCGTATAGGGAATGATTAACGATGAAGGAGTGTGGAATATAAAAATGTTAAAACGATATTGTATTCGCATTATGATGACTTGTTTACTTGTATCCGCATTATGCGTAACATGGAATGCTTTCACAGGAGTTTCTTTATTAGAGATTGTAAAGAAGTATGAGGGAACGAGTGCAAAAGAAGTACATGCAGCAGAAGTTAAGAGAAATGTTGCTCCGAGTAAAGAAGTGATAAATGCTTTAGAGCAGGCAAACGACTGGTCTAAATATCGTTCAATTGAAATGACTGCAACTGGTTATACGTCAGGAGTGGAGTCAACTGGTAAGAGTCCAGGACATCCAGAGTATGGTATTACATATTCAGGTGTTAAAGCGAAAAGGGATTTATATTCTACAATCGCTGCGGATTTACGTGTATTCCCGATTGGAACGATTTTATTCGTGCCAGATTACGGATATGGGGTTGTCGCTGATAAGGGCGGTGCTATAAAAGGAAATCGTCTTGATTTATATTATGATACGGTGAAAGATGTTTATAGCCAATGGGGTAAGAAAAAAGTAAATGTATATGTAGTTAAGGTAGGAAATGGTAAGTTTACAGAAGAAGAGTTAACGATGTTAAATGAAGACGAAACGATGCAAGTGTTTCGTGGCCAATATTTAAAACAAAGATAGTCTAGTGGTAATTACGCTAGACTTTTTTATTTGATCATAGAAGAAATGGAAGAAAGATGGATTACCCCGCTATTTGTGGCCCGTAAAAGCCCGATTGGTGAAGGCTAATGATCAGTGGGGGATGAAGAAAAACACCACTGGTTAAAGGTTCACTTTATATAGGATGTAACAGAAGTTAGAATTGTCGCATTTTATCGAAAATAAAGTTATAATAAAGGCAGAGTAGAGAAATTTAGGGGGTCTGAACATGTTTCAAGTACAAAAAGAATTAGCAGGTCATGAAGCGGTAATTGTTGCCTTATTTGAAGAAGAGAAAACGAGTAGTTTTGTACAAGAACTGGACAAAGCGTTTGAAGGGCAATTACAAGTTTTATTAGAAGAGAAAGAACTTTCTACTAAGAAGAAAGCTATTTCAAAAGTACATAGTTTAGGAAAAACAAATGTAAAACGCTATTACTTCGTCGGTTTAGGAAAGAAAGAATCTTATACGACAGAAACGTTACGTGCGGCTCTTGGTAAGGCGTTTAAAACGTTACAGGCAGCAAAAGTACAAGATGCAGCAATCTTACTTGATTCTTTCGTAACAGAGAAATTAGATGTGATTGATGTAGCTCATATAGCGGCAGAAGTACAAGGTCTTGGTACATATGAATTACAAACGTATAAATCAGATAAAAAGGATCGTGTAGAGTTAGAGAAGTTCACGGCTATTACAGCGGAAGATGCACAGGAAATTGAAGCTGCATTAACAGTTGGCTACGTGCATGGACGCGCAACAAATTCGGCTCGTACACTTGTAAATATGCCGCCAAACGTATTAACAGCGACGAAGCTTGCTGAGTATGCTGTTGAGTTAGCGGAAAAGTATGATATGGATTATAAAGTTCTTGAGAAAGAAGAGATGGAAGATCTTGGTATGGGTGCGTTACTTGCAGTAAACCAAGGTAGTACAGAGCCGCCAAAAATGATTGCTCTTATTTATAAAGGAAAAGAAGAGTGGACAGATGTCATTGGATTTGTTGGAAAAGGAATCACATACGATACAGGTGGTTATTCTTTAAAACCACGTGAAGGCATGGTCGGTATGAAAGGTGATATGGGCGGTGCTGCTGCTGTATTAGGTGCGATGGAAATTATCGGTGAACTTCGCCCAGAGCAAAATGTGATCGCTGTTATTCCATCAACTGATAACGTTGTAAGTGGTACAGCATTTAAGCCAGACGATGTAATTACATCTATGAGCGGAAAAACAATTGAAGTATTAAATACAGATGCAGAAGGTCGCCTTGCGTTAGCGGACGGTATTACGT
>NZ_JAEHBO010000084.1:0-21200 GCF_016483575.1 Bacillus cereus group sp. N12 | reverse complement strand
TTCCTGCTATCTATACTCACATATGGGCACTTACCTACATATCATGCTTGTAGAGTGACTTCTAGGAGGTGTTATATAGTGAAAAAATTAATAGCTGTTTTTTGCATCATCTTACTAACTGTTTTCACTTTTGCTGCTTGTAGTAGTAAAAAAGAAGGGCCAAAAGATCAAACTCAAAACATTCGCGTCGGCGAAGTTACCCATTCTCTTTTCTATGCACCGTTATATGTTGGGATTGGAAAAGGTTTTTTTAAAGATGAAGGACTAAATATTGACCTACAAACAACAGCTGGTGGAGATAAGACGATGACCGCCCTATTATCTGGTGGAATTGATATTGCTCTTGTCGGTTCTGAAACGTCTATTTACGTTCATCAACAAGGAGCAAAAGATCCTGTTATTAACTTCGCACAGCTTACACAAACAGATGGGACATTTTTAGTTTCACGTAAAAAGCTAGATTCTTTTAATTGGAATGACGTAAAAGGTGTTACGTTTTTAGGTCAGCGTAAAGGCGGCATGCCGCAAATGGTTGGAGAATACGTTTTAAAGAAAAATGGCATTGATCCTCACAAAGATACGAACTTAATTCAAAACATCGAGTTTGCTAATATTGCAAATGCCTACGCATCTGGTACGGGAGAATTTGTACAGCTCTTTGAACCGACTGCAAGTATATTCGAAAAAGAAGGTAAAGGTTATATCGTCGCTTCGTTCGGAAATGAATCTGGTACTGTTCCTTATACATCGTTCATGGCAAGAGAAAGTTTCTTAAAGAAAGATAAAGTTGCTGCTGAAAAGTTCACACGTGCGCTCTATAAAGCGCAGCAATGGGTTGATACACATAGTCCCGAAGAGATCGCTAATGCCGTTTCTCCGTTATTTAAAGACACTTCAAAAGACATTACAGTAAAAGTAATTGAACGGTATAAAAAGCAACATTCTTATGCGACAAATCCGCTATTAGATGCGGAAGAATGGAAACAGCTCCAAACTATTATGAAAGACGCTGGTGAATTACAAAAAGAAGTCCCACATGAAGCGCTCGTCAATACGAAAATTGCCGAAAGCGTTATTAAGAAATAGAGGCGAAGTGGATGAGTTTTTTACAAATACGTAACGTTTCTCACTGCTTTTTCGCAAAAGAGAATGCCAAACTGATTCTCGAAGATATGAGTTTACAAGTGGAAGAAGGAGAATTTATTTCTATACTCGGTCCAAGTGGTTGCGGGAAAACAACGCTTCTCTCGATTATCGCCGGTCTACTTGATCCAATTGAAGGCATCGTATTTTTAGATGGTGAACCAATTACAACAAAAAGTCCATCTATGGGTTATATGCTCCAGCAAGATTACTTGTTTCCGTGGAAAACAATTGAAGAAAATATTATGCTTGGACTTCATATTCGAAAGATTTATGATGAACGAACGAAAGAACATACTTTAAAGCTTTTAAAACAAGTCGGTTTGCATGATGTAGAACAGCAATATCCTCGTGAATTGTCCGGTGGTATGCGTCAACGCGCTGCACTCGTTCGAACATTAGCGACTGATCCAAAAATTTTATTGTTAGATGAACCATTCTCCGCTCTCGATTATCAAACAAAGTTAAAACTAGAGGATCTCGTCTTCACATTATTACGTAACTTTAAAAAAACATCTTTACTCGTGACACATGATATTGAAGAAGCAATTGCGATGAGTGATCGTATTTATTTACTACAAGCGAATCCTGGGAAAATTGCAAAAACGTTCGTCGTCCCAGAAAGTATTCGCTCCTTATCACCGTTAGAATCGCGCCATCACTACGACTTCCCAGCCCTTTTCCAAGACATATGGAAGGAGCTGGAGCGCCTTGGATAATATAAAACAGCTACATGAACAATTTCGAAAGAAAGAACGCAGGCGTGCATGGATTGCTCGCTCGCTACAACTTTTATTGCTCATTCTTTTCTTTGCATTATGGGAAATAGCTAGCAAAAACGAATGGATTGATCCTTTACTCTTTAGCTCTCCGTCGAGTATTTGGGATCTCTTTCTTAGCAAGTGGATTGATGGTTCGCTTTGGATTCACATATGGACGACACTACTTGAAACAGGAGTAGGCTTCATTCTTGGAACAGTACTCGGCGCTATTATTGCCACGTTCCTTTGGTGGATACCACTTTTAGCTCGCGTTCTTGATCCATATCTCGTCGTCCTAAATGCAATGCCCAAAGTCGCACTCGGGCCTATTATCATTGTAATCTTCGGTCCTAATATTTCATCGTCTATTGCAATGGGCGTAATCATTTCCATCATCATTACCATTCTCGTTATTTACAGCGCATTTCAAGAAGTCGATTCTAACTATATAAAAGTAATGGACACATTTGGCGCAAATAAATGGCAATGCTATAAGCAAGTTATACTCCCCTCATCGTTCCCTGCAATTATTTCAACGCTAAAAGTGAACGTTGGATTATCATGGGTCGGTGTTATTTTCGGTGAGCTTCTCGTTTCTAAACAAGGGCTTGGCTACTTAATTAGCTATGGATTCCAAGTCTTTAACTTCACACTCGTCTTACTGAGTGTGCTACTCACATGTGTTCTCGCAACACTGATGTATGTATTTGTAGAAGCATTTGAAAAACTTCTAATCGGAAAACGAAAAAGAAGCTGACTCAAAACGATATGCTAGAGTCAGCTTCTTTCTTTTACCTTTTATCACACATTTTTGTTTCATTTGTAACATTTCCATCGGCAACCGTAACTGTATGGAAACAGTCTTTCACACGTACTGTAACGACATTATCTTTTCGATCTATTACATGATAATCGTTGAACTTTTTATTTAGTGCACTACGAATTTGCTCCCCTTCAAAAATCGGAAAACCGTGAGACATTACCCAAATGAGACCAGCAACAGCAAGAATCGTTTTCATACGTTTCATTACCTCCTCGAGAGTAAACTTATAGTCCCTACAACACGCGCATTATAATTGTGTCTAAATTGTGACATTTTTATACTAATTCTCTTTTATAGCACTAGTTCCTTCTTCTTTTTTAAAAAAGACAGAATTTTCAACTTTCTCAACATAAAAAACGTAAAGAACTAAAATTCTTCACGTTTTCTCTTGGCTAAAATATATCGGATACATAGCTCCCATTCATGTTCAATTGGTTACTCTATCGTTTTCGAAACATCATATAATCCAGCTAACACTTCCGCTCTCATTTTTACAAGCTCAGGGAACTGATAGAAAAACGCAATTTTTTTATATTTTAACTCCGTTCCTTCTTTCACCTTTTTTGAATCTTGTAAAATAAACGCTGTAAATGTATCTGAAATGTCTTCTGCTACATTTGTCGTCCCGTAAAGAGAAACAAACTCATTTTGTTTCTCTTTAAAAAATTCAATTTGAGCTTCTTCGCTTTCTTCCACTTTCTTTTCTGTCCACTCCTGCTCAATTGGTTTCCAGAACAAATTGTGGAATTGATTTATATAAGAGCTCTCCTTCGCACATCCTTCTTGCAAGAAAAGAGATTTACATTTATTTTGGTATGATGAAATATCTTTTTCTTCTTCAAAAGCCTTTAAGTATTTTTCATTTACTGATATTTGTTTATGCCCGAGTGTTAATACGTGTGCTGTCTCATGTATTAATGTTTTCATCACTTGATCAATATTTACTGCAGAATCAAGCGTATCTAAACTAAGGGTCCACTCTTTCGGATACTCTACATTCGGCATAACGTGGGCGACAATTCCATCGTAACCATCTGTTACCATGTCAAACTCTTTTATGTCAGTGCGATACTTAGCTGGAATAAGAGTGCTATACATCTCCCATAATGATTGATGATACGCTTTATCTTGACGTTGTTTTAGTATCTCTTCTTTCGCTTCTTTATCTTCTGCGAACGCCTTATTCAATCGTTTCCGATCTAGTTTATCGAAATACGGATCTACAATTTCATCACCATCAATATAATAAGAAGCTAAAAAGAAATAATTTTCATCATCCTCTTTTTTCATTTCCGCTTCTTTCATATCATTACTTGAATTTCCTTCTAAAACATAATCCTCTAGTACTTCAAGTTCTGAAAGTCCATCTATTTTTTTATATACTTTTTGAAGCGTCTTATCACCTATTTGTGCACATTCTTCTGTCGTTTTGCACACATCTTTTTTCTCTCTTTTTGAAGTTTGCTCCGACATATCACATCCAGCTACTAAGCCCGTTGAAATCATAAAACACACTAACTTGCCATACAGTTTTTTCATACGCCCCTCCATTATTCCATTCTACAAAAATATCATAATCATTTTTTAACGAATATGCGATAATTAATTATAAAAACTGTATGGAGGTTTCCCATGATTCGAGCAGTCTTATTTGACTTAGATGGAACACTATTAGATCGTCGCCAATCTCTAGAGCAATTTATTCGTGATCAATATAATCGTTTCACCTTTCATTTGATAAACATAGAAAAATTCGAGTATTGCTCTCGTTTTCTCGAGCTCGATAATAATGGTTACACGTGGAAAGATAAGGTATATTCCACTCTCCTTTGCGAATACAACATTACCACTTTAACGCCAGAGCAACTGTTGCACGACTACATTACAAACTTCCGACATCATTGTATTCCTTTCCCAAACATGCATGAACTACTTCAACAATTAAAACAGCGAAACATTAAAATTGGTATAATTACAAACGGCTTTACTGAATTTCAAATGAGCAATCTTCGAGCATTAAACATACATACGTATACAAATACAATTCTCGTTTCAGAAGCGGAAGGAATCAAAAAACCTCATCCTGAAATTTTCGAACGTGCTTTACAAAAGCTGAATGTAAAAGCCGAAGAATGTCTTTACGTTGGAGATCATCCAGAAAACGACGCGCTCGGTTCTGAACAAGTAGGAATTCTTGGCGTTTGGAAGAGAGATTTATTTTGGGGTGACTTCGAGCATTCACGTGTGATAGATGATTTATTAGATGTTCTTTCATTTTTAGAGGTAGAGATAAAAACAAGATAATAGTAAATAAATTATATAAGCGATTTACCGCCAAAAAGAGGATGCCGTTATTTAAAAACGCCTCCTCTTCCTTTATTGTTCATAAACTGTAAACTGCGGTTTACTCGGATGATCTTTTACTAGTGCATCATCTGGAAACTTTGAAACTTTTTGATATACAGCAATGTCACCAATACAACTTGCTGTTAGTAGAACACCTAAAAATGAAAGTGGCTCCAGATTCATGGCTAATCCTAATACAATTGGTAAAATTCCAGTCGGTAAAAATGGCAACATTAAAACTTTCTTCATTTGCTTTACTGTAATCACCTGTTTAGAATGAGCATATGCTACACCTAATTTCCAATTGACACCCCATGTTAGTTCACTCCACGGAACACCTCTGATATAACGAAACCCTATTAAATGTATCGCTTCATGAATACAAATGAGAACAATCATTCCAATAATTAAAAGAAACATAACGGGCAATGTAATTTCAACTTGAAACCCGCCTGAAAAAAGCGCATGTAAAAAACTAATTCCAATCGCTAGAGCGAATATTATAAAAAATGAATAGATATTTAATTTAACCATCGAAACAGTAACAGTCGTTTCTTTTCTTTTATCCATCTTCTCCTCCTAAAATGTAAATACACCTTTACAAAATTGTATAATATACCCAAATTATGCAAAGATATATTTACATTCTCGAACAAAAAAAGAAACCGGCCATTTTACTTCGTAAAACAGCCGATTTCTTCTATATGTTTCATCGTACGCGCTAATACATCGTCGCGCATAATAAAGCTAAATTTTCTATCAGTTTTAATGTTATCAGGAATGTCTTTTAATAAAACAGACCCTTTCGTTTCTTCGTAATGCGTATGTTCTTCTACCGCACTAATTGTTGCAAAATAAATGTTTTTAATGATTATTTTGTCTTTTCCAGATACTTTATATTGTCCTAAGTAAGTTAAATCCGAAACTATGCCGCCGGTTTCTTCATGAACTTCTCGAACCGCCGCTTCTTCCGGTGTTTCCCCTAGTTCTACTTTACCACCTGGAAATTCAAGACCGCGACGTAAATGATGCGTTAATAACCATTGATCCCCGTACCGGCATACAACCCAAACATGCTTTGGCTCAGGAGAAAATGGATAACGTTCAAACGATAATTGTACAGTGTTGTGGTAATAATCTTTAAATTTGTACATGCCATTACTCCCCTATTGATGGTTACAAGTTTTTCCTACCACAAATTGTAGCATATTCTCGCTTTTCTGCATAATATTATCCAATTACAATCCATTGATTATTCCCATTTGTGCGACTAATTCTTTCGTCTCATGATTTCCTAATTCGTAAATCATTTTATATGCTTTTTGTAGTTGTTCATCATATCGATCATTATTTGAATCGTGATGATATTCAACAAATGGAACGTGAGACCGTACAAATGAACCTAAATCCTCTACATATGCTTGATCAAAGTACGCTCTTAACTCCGTAATTTCCTCATCATTTGCGTAAACTTCAAAATTGTACGTATCTGCCGTCTTCACTTGTGAAATTTGACCATTACCTATTGATATATAATATGTTTTTTTCTTCTCCATGTAACACCCTTCTTTCATCCTTTTAGTTTCTATTGTTTTCATCAATTACAAAATTATGTAAAATAAAGAAAAGGAGGGATTTCATGTTCAAAATATTAATTATCGGTATCATAATCGTCCTAGTCATACTAGTACTCTCCGTCATGACGATTAATAAAGGCTATGCATACAAACATTCCGTTGATAAACCAGAAGATAATCCTTTTACAAAAAATAATAAGGAGGATTCATAATATGCTTCGTGTACTTCGCATTGCAATCGCACTCACTGTGATCATAATGTCGATAATCGGGCTCTATACAGGTCAAAATAACTTTCTACCACTTTCACAATTTTTATTAGGAGCTCTCATGTTCCTCATTGCAATGGAACAAATAAAAAAGAAGGATTCAGGAACAGGATTCATTTGTATTGTTGCCGGTGCTTTCATTTGGATTGTTCTTATCATTAGCTATATAAAATAAAGGGGATACATGTATGCTAAAAGGATTGCGAATTACTTTTTCACTTATTGCTTTATGTATAGCAATCTATAGTTTCTTTACTAGTAATAGAGAAATTATGCCTTATATGTTCATCTTTTTAGGGATGATGGCTTTCGCTATTAGTATAGAGGAAATCTTAAAACAGCAAAAAGGTGGTAGTATACTTGCTCTGTTAGCAGGAGCTAGTGCTTTATTTCTTGGCTTCTCAGAAATATTTCGATAAATAGTCTCTTTAAAGGAGGTATACAATGCTAACTGGATTACGCTATTTTTTCATGCTTCTCACACTCTCTCTTTGCACTTATTCTCTTGCTACCGACAACTTCACACTTCTCCCATACATGCAATTTGCTCTCAGTTGTTTCTTTATTCTTCTAGGAATTAATGAACTGAAATCCGGAAGAAAATCAATGGGTATCTCGCATTTTTTCGTTTCTAGTCTTATGCTCTTCATTGTAATATCGAATTACTTTCACTAAAGATAACATGTAATTTCCAATCACCTACTGCCTTTCATTTCTTAAAAATGCTCATAAGTGAAACTCGTTGTTTTTCTATACAACCTTTACTTTTCTCTTTTACAAATAAAAAAACTGCCTTTTCACAGGCAGTTTTTCTTTATCCAAATACTTTTTCAAGTTCGTCTTTATCTTGGCTTAACCAGAAGTTCATTAAGCGTTGTGCTCCTTCTAAATCGTGAAGCTTCGCTTGGCCACATTGTGTTTCGTTTGCAGCTGGAATTTCTGTAATTTGAACCGCATCTTTTAATGTTAGTTCTAATAAATCAATGATTTCACGAACTGTTGGTGTTCCGCTTACAACAAGATAATATCCTGTTTGACAACCCATTGGTGAAATATCGATAATATCAAAATGCGGATAACGATCAATATATTTACGTAAATTAAATGCTAATAAATGCTCTAACGTATGAATAACATCTGGTTTCATTGCTTGTTTATTCGGTTGGCAAAAACGAATATCGAATTTATTTACAATACCGTCACTACCTACGTTGTGAACTCCGCAATGTCTTACATAAGGTGCCTTTACAATCGTATGATCTAATTCAAAGCTTTCTACTGATGGCATACAACATCTCTCCCGCTTTTAATTTAATTCCGTTATATCCAATATGATATAACGGAAATGCACATTAGTAAAGTATTATGTACAGTCGTGCTATAATACTTTAAGAATATGCTGAAAAGGAGACCATTATGAAACAGATTTTCATTGGAATTATACGCTTTTATCAAAAATTCATTTCTCCGGTGACGCCGCCAACGTGCCGCTTTTATCCGACTTGTTCTCATTACGGATTAGAGGCGTTTCAAAAACATGGCGCACTCAAAGGCTTTTGGCTTACTTGTACGCGTATATTAAAATGTCACCCTTTCCATCCGGGAGGATTTGATCCTGTCCCAGATAAAAAGGATGACAAAGTAAATTCTTAATTGTCGTAACCATTCACAACTAAATCTAATTTTCCTGTATCAGGATCTATAACAAGACCATGAACAGGTACTTCTTCTGGAAGTAATGGATGGTTGCGAAGTATTGATACACTATGTTCTACACTTTCTTCTACACTAGAGAACCCTTGTAGGAATCTTTCTAAATCGATTCCAGAATAACGAAGTGTATCTAATTTCTCATTTGTTATACCGCGCTCTTTCATCTTCTCAATTGTACTGCTTGCTTGAATTTTTGCCATACCACAATCATGATGACCAACTACACAAACTTCATCGGCACCAAGTTCATATACAGCAACTAAAATACTACGCATAATACTTCCGAATGGATGGGAAATAACAGCGCCTGCTACTTTAATAATTTTCACATCACCGTTACGCATATTCATCGCTTTCGGTAATAATTCAACAAGACGAGTATCCATACAAGAGATAATTACCATTTTTTTATTTGGAAATTTTCCTGTTTCATACTCTTCGTATTTTTTCTCTTCAACAAATTTTTCATTGTATTGTAAAATCTCTTCTAATGACTTCATAGTACAGAACCCTCTTTTCTCTCATTTACATTACATATGTAGTGTACCAAAATTTGAAAAACTCAAAAAGGATATTGCTTTATAGTAAAAATGAGATATTTTCAGATAACCGACATAATTCTTTCAAAATATACACACACCTTTGTAACAAGTCTCACATACTTTAAACGTATTTTCACTATAAACTGATTGTAGATAATGTAAAAAAGGAGTGAATATTTATTATGTCCGACGTTCTGTTACTAAGTCGTTTTCAATTTGCAATTACTATTTTTTATCACTTTTTATTTGTACCTTTAACAATCGGACTTGTTATTTTAGTAGCATGTATGGAAACTCAATACGCCCGCACATTGAATCCAACATACCGCAAAATGGCAAATTTCTGGGGTAAATTATTTACAATTAACTTCGTAATGGGGATTATAACCGGGATTACGATGGAATTCCAGTTTGGAACAAACTGGTCTGAGTACTCCAAATATATGGGAGATATTTTCGGATCCCCTCTCGCAATTGAAGCACTCGTTGCCTTCTTCTTAGAATCTACGTTCATGGGAATATGGTTATTCGGTAAAGACAAAATTTCACCAAAGTTCCGTGCCTTCTGTATGTGGATGGTTGCACTTGGAACAAATATTTCCGCACTTTGGATTATTACAGCAAACGGCTTTATGCAAAATCCTGTTGGCTATGTAGTACGTAACGGCCGCGCTGAATTAAATGATTTCTGGGCACTTGTTACAAATCCATATGCTTGGAACATGTTCTTCCATACTGTAATTAGTTGTTATATCGTTGGTGCTTTCTTCGTTATGGCCATTAGTGCCTATCACTTGCTACGTAAAAATGAAGTGGAATTCTTCAAAAAATCATTTAAGTTTGGTTTAATGTTAGGCTTATTCGCCGCAACTATTACACCGTTTATGGGACATCAATCTGGTGTATCGGCAGCTAAACATCAACCTGCTAAAGGAGCTGCGATGGAAGCAGTTTGGGAAACTGGAAAAGGACAAGGTTTCTCAATCATTCAAATTCCTGATGTAAAAAATGAAAAGAACTTTGAACTACTTACAATTCCAAAACTCGGCAGTTTCTTCTATACAAACTCATTTGATGGAGAAATTGTTGGTTTAAAAGATATTCCGAAAGAAGATCGTCCAAACGTTAACCTCGTGTACTATAGCTTCCGCTTAATGGTCGCACTTGGCATGTTCTTTATGGCATTAACTTGGTTCGGCTTCTATTTAAACCGAAAAGGAAAACTAGAAAACTCAAAACGTTATTTAAAAATTACAATGTGGTCTGTCTTACTTCCGTACATTGCGATTAACGCTGGCTGGATTGTCGCTGAAGTAGGTCGTCAACCATGGACAGTTTATAAACTCATGCGTACAGCAGAATCTGTATCACCTATATCAGTTCCACAAATTTGGTTCTCATTAATTAGTTTAATATTGTTCTACACTTTACTTTTAATTGCAGACGTATACTTAATGCTGAAGTTCGCAAAAAAAGGACCATCTGCATTAGAAGAGCCTGCTACTGAAGGAGGTACAGCTCATGTCTCATGATATGCTTGCAATCATCTGGTTCGGTTTATGGGGCGTAATTTGGACAGTTTACTTCATTCTTGATGGCTACGCACTCGGTAACGGAATGATTTTCCCATTCGTTGCGAAAGACCGACAAGAACGAAATCAATTACAAGAAGCAATTGGACCATTTTGGGGTGGTAATGAAGTATGGTTAATTACAGCTGGTGGCGCAACATTTGCTGCCTTTCCAATCACATATGCAAATATGTTTAGTTACCTATACACACCACTATTTTTAGTATTACTTGCACTATTTGCTCGTGCTGCTGGACTTGAATTTATGCATAAAGATGATTCACCAATTTGGCAAAAAACTTGTAAATGGGCATTTACAATTGGTAGTTTCCTAATCGCTTTTTTATTCGGTGTTACATTCGCTAACCTATATTACGGACTACAAATCGGAAAAAATGGCTATGAAGGAAATTTACTTAGCTTACTAAACCATTACGGTATTTTAGGTGGTCTGTTCTTCACTGCTATATTCGTCGTATCTGGTGCTCTTTGGGTTATGATTAAAACGACTGGTGAAGTATCCGATCGTGCTTATAAAATCGCAAGACCATTTTCAATGGCAGCTGCTATCATTTTAGCTATCTTCTATGTAGCAACTGCAAATCGCACAAACTTATTCCAAAACTTTACGGAATATCCGGTACTATTTATTCTTCCAGTACTTGCAATGTTAATGAGTGTACTCGCACTTATTATGGTGTACAAACATAAAATCGGCCTCGCCTTTACATTTGTTTGCTTAACAATCGCAATGTTTATGACAACTGGCTTTGCAGGTATGTTCCCAAGAATGTTACCTTCTCGCATTAACGACGCCTATAGTACAACGTTATACAACGCAGCTGGTAGCCAATTAAACTTAAAAATTATGTTCTTCGTTGCAATAGTTATGGTACCAATTGTTATTGGCTATCAACTTTGGAGCTACAGTATTTTTAAAAATAAAATCCACAAAGACTCTGCTAAAGGATATCACTAAGATAAAAAGACACTTCGTTTGAAGTGTCTTTTTTACGTATGATTTTCGATAAAGTGAAACTATAATCAGTGGGGATTTTGTTCATCCCCACTGATTATTAGCCCACACCAATCGGACATTTCCGGGCAGTTGATTCCCTACCTAAATACTCAGCACAAGCCGATCTGTGAGGTGGGAGTCTTACTGCCCGTAAATAGCAGGATAAGATGTTATACTTTCAATCTAACAACTATGATACAGAAGAATCACAAACAGCTCACAACTAAATTGTATCATAGGGCAAATTCATCATTTTATGCAATTTTACATATTGCACTATAAGGTAAATTGTATCTCTTGGTCATTTACATCATTATCCCTTACATCTGCTGTACTAACCCCGCTAAATGTTCTCACATTTAATCCAGTGTTCGATGATCCCGATCCATTATAAGCTTTCGTCTTTTCAATCGGTTGCACGTTATATTTATCCCCTAAATTAATCGTCCCATTGCAGTTTTCAATAATAACACCTTCAACAACTGCCGGCATATTGTCACCTACTTTCATTTCCTTACTTTCATTTTATGAAAATCGCCTATAAAAATAGCATGTTTCAATAAGAAAAAGCACTCAAAATGAGTGCTTTTTCTCTAAGCATGAATGGCAAGTTTGGAGACAGTTGACTTCTTCAAAATTTTATTAGGGGTAATATTTTGAAAAAGAAAGCCTTTCATATTTAACTTAACACCACTGGAATATATAGTAAATTGATAATATTTATACGGAAGATTGCTAATGTTTAGTATAGATAGTTTCCACTATGTTAACAGTAAAAACTCATCTCCACTAAACAACAAAAAGTGCCCTCAAAGAAGACACTTTTCATAAACAGACACTATAAAACAGAATTATTTATCCCGCATTAACGGGCAGTAAGACCCCCACCTCAAAATTCAGCGAAAGAAAAAAAGTTAGGTGGGGGATCAACTGCCTGTAAATGCCCGATTGGTTCAACTAATAATCAGCTGAGGATGAATTCCCTACTGATTAAAGTTTCACTTTATTGTTATACGATTGTTAGATACAAAAAGTAGAGGGAAATGCTTGTACAAAATTCTGCTTTATAAAGTCTGTCTACAACTTATATTTTAATCCTCTTCATTTGAAAATAAATATAATATGCACAATTACATACAAAAAAGAAAAGACACTCTACCGAGTGCCCCTTCAACCATTTTACTTTTAATATATCGCCTTACATACATTTTAACATATGTATCTATATAATTTATTGAGAAAATTCAAAATCCTTTTTCTTTCATTTTCACTTATGAAATCATGTAATATAAAAGATATGTCAAATTCTTATACAAGTTGAGGTGTACTATATTTATGCTGTATTTTGGAATTATTCCTCTTATATTGTTTATTATTTTTCTTATCTCTTATTTAAAAGATCCGCGAAAAATCATAAACGGCTTTTTATTTAATGCCTTTATCTGTTTTTTCCTTCTTTTTTGCGTAATCGCATCTTTGAACTCAGATAGTGCTGTCTTGCGTTACATTATATTTTTACCTTTTTTAGCCCTCCTCATTATGCTTCCTTTCGGTATTATCGCTTTAATGTTTGGATTATTTCTTAATGCAAGAATTTTAATGAAGCGAGAAGGAAGACGGTTCACTAACTGTTTAACGCTCCTTGCTGCATTAGGGATGTTATTCTTTATGTTACTCCCTATTATAAATCCAGCAAGTTTGGTCTCATCACATTTAGAGCCTATTTTTGCAGGTATTTCTCTTATAAGCGTATATTTCTTTATACACTTATCTAACTTTTTAAGTGCTTATTTTCTATACCAATTCAACAGACCAAGACGTAATCAAGATTTCATCATCGTTCTCGGTAGTGGCTTAATTAATGATAAAGTACCACCTTTACTTGCAAGCCGCATTAATAAAGCTATCGACTTTTATTGGAAACAAGCAGCTGTGAATACACCACCAACAATTATTTTCTCTGGTGGACAAGGTCCAGATGAAGGGCTTCCTGAAGCAGAAGCGATGCAAAATTATGCGGTTGAAAAAGGAATTCCTCTTGAACATACAGTGCAAGAAAATCGTTCTGTAAACACATATCAAAATATGTCGTTCTCTAAAGAAATTATGGATTCTTTAAAACCTGAAGGTAAGTATAGAAGTATTTTTACAACGAATAATTTCCACCTTTTCCGCGCTGGTATATATGCAAGACAAGCTGGCCTGAATAGCCAAGGAATTGGATCAAAAACCGCATTTTATTACTGGCCTAATGCAATGATTCGTGAATATGTTGCGATTGTCGTAATGGGACGTAAACGTCATATGAAGTTTTGCGGAGCTATTTTAGGATTCGCTTTATTCGTGTCAGTACTTAGCTTTATATTTTCTTAATAGCATCCCATCCTTTGAAAGGATGGGATTTCTTATACTCATTTCAAAAATATTTTAAAGATAATATGGCGATAATATTCCCTCCATACATCCATTAAAGGAGAATTTTTTCAAATTAAATGTTAAAATGAAATTTAGGTGTGAATGATGTAACAAACAAGAAACTAGTTTGAAACGAGGAAATTATATGGAGAAAACTATCAAAAACAAGCCCAATAAGCTAAAAATCGCTTCAAAAGCTTTGATGATTATTATTGGGGCATTTATTACAGCGTACGGATTAGAAGCTGTCTTAATTCCAAATAACGTATCCGACGGTGGTGTAACTGGTTTAAGTATCGTTAGTTCAAGATTATTTGGATTGCCATTAGGGGCTCTAATCGCAGTTATTAACATTCCTTTCGTTTGGTTAGGATATAAGCAAATCGGTAAAAGCTTTGCAATTTATTCCATTATAGGGATTGCTTCATTAGCAATAGGTACCGTTGTCATGCACGGAATACCAACTATTATTGAGGGCGATACATTATTAGTTACAGTTGTTGGTGGTATTATTATCGGTTTTGGTATGGGACTAGCATTACGTAACGGCGGAGCATTAGATGGAATCGATATGCTAGCTGTATTACTTTCTCGCAAGTTACCTTTTGGAACGAGTGACCTTATTTTATTCTTAAACATGTTCGTGTTTATTTTCGTATCAACAGTATTCGGTCTTCAAGGAGCTATTCTTTCGGCAATTGCTTACTTTATTGCTTCGAAAGTGATTCATATCGTTGAAGTTGGTTTAAGTGGTTCGAAAACATTTAAAATTATCACAAAAGAGCCTGAATTAATGGTAGAAACAATTCGCGATCGTTTAGGCCGAAGCGCAACGTATAACGAAGTATACGGTGGTTATTCAAGAGAGAAATTCAAAGAAATTTCTTGTGTAATTAACCGTTTAGAAGAAAGTAAAATGAAAGATCTTATTAATGAAATCGATCCAAATGCCTTTATTACAGTTTATGACGTAGCAGAAGTAAAAGGCGGTAATTTCAAGAAACGTGATATTCATTAATCGTTATGAAAAACGAGGCTGTGCCAACATTTTGGCACAGCCTCGTTTTATTATTAAGTTGCTATCGTTGTCAATTTTTGTCGGTAAGTCGATATATTCCAATAAGCGCTGATATATTTTTACTTTCCCCCCTTATGCCTAAATCGTACCACCTGAAAGGAATTAATTTCCACGACATAAAAAAGACCAAAAAGCAATTTACACTTTTCGGTCTCTATACTATCTTCTCTTCGTAATTTTCCCAGAACCACCGACCCTCGTTTTCGGAGGAGATGTATTCCTTGGCGGGGTTTTAATAGATGATTTCGGCTTCACATCTGATCCGCTTGAACCACCTGGTGTTTTTGTAATTTTCCCTTTGCTTCCGGTAGAAGGTGGAGGCGTCGTATTATTTCCTTTTTCAGTAATACTTCCCTTATCACCTACTGATGACTTCGAATCTACATTATCGCCTCGCTTAATGATAGATCCTTTCCCCTCCTTCGTAATTGGAGGCGGGGTTTTCTTTTCTTCTTTCGTAGGTGGCCTTTCCGGAATAACTGGTTTATGATTTTGTCTGTCATTATATCCTCGATAATCACCAGATGATGATTTTTTTGAACCGAATATATCGTTTAATATACTCCCCATAATATACCCTTGCAAGAAGGATGGTTGGTAATTTTGACGGACAAACTCTTTATTACTTATTTCAATTAACGTATCAGACGGTTTCTCTTTATCCTTTTGCAGATTATAAATCTTATCAGAATAAACGAGGAACATTTGATTTTCGTCTTCTTTAGATGCTTGCTTCGGTTCTCTTTCATTAGTGAGTTCCTTTGCTACTTCAGGAACAGACCGATTGGCGGCCCTATACACGTAAGATTCTTGTTTACCTTCCTTTGCAACAGACTCGAGTGGATAACGGTCTTGAATCGACTTCGTCTGCCCGCCTTGACAGCCTGATAAAGCATAACCGGCAACAACAAGTAAAATAACGATAGCAAGTATAGGGATCACGAACGATTTAATCATGGTAAACAATCGGTTTGACATGATTACGCCCCCTTACGTTGCTCTTATAATTTGTACATCAGCAGGAATGATTGCTTCTCCCTCATACATCATTGTGCGACCATTTTGCCATTCAATACGTAATAATTTTCGGTTATCAGATTGAAATTCCCATACGTACTGTTCTTCTGAAGCAGCGAATGGTGTTTTCCCCATTACAACAACACGTCCGTTATATTGCTCTTCCATATGATACTCAGTATCATCCATTTCAATTGTCGTCGGGACTTCATCAATTGAATCTAAACGACCATCAATTGGTGTATATAATTTATAATACGTATTTTCACGATCTTCAATTTTCAAATAACGAATATCTTTCCCATCTTGCAGTGTTAAAACAATTTCCTTACGAGAATGCATGCTCGTTTTTCCAGTTAATTCGTACATAACTAATGAAACTTCAATCATATCGCCAGGAGCTAACGTTAAAAGACTCTTTTCCGGCTTCAGCGGCTCTGGACTTTTCATTATATTTTTAATTCGTTTAAATAAGCTCACAATCTACCCCTCCTTTTCTCTTTATAAACAAGCCCCTAAAATAAGTGCACCAACAATATGTAAGGATCCAGCTAACATCGCATGCGCAACGCTGCCTTCTTTCGTACCTTCTTCTAAATCTAAACCAGACATTTTCTTTAGCACAAATTCAATAAACATTTCTACCACTAATAAAATAACGAAAGAAACCGCTGAAGCAAGTAGTGCTTGCCATAAGTCATTTGCTTTCGTTATTGATTGAGATAAAATGTAACCTTGTGCGAATAATTTCATGACAAAACGAGTTGTTACAGCTGTATTCCCATTTTTTATTTCTTTTAAATCATTGTATTTTGTAAAAATTGAATCAACCCACATAATTGCAAATAAAAGTACTGCACTCGCTCCAGTCCATACGAGCATGGCTACTACATTCATCCATGTCATTGCAAAACCTCCTCTAAATATAAAATGAAACTTTAATCAGTCGGGCGTTTTCCATCCCCTACTGATTATTAGCTCCCACCAACCTTCTTGCTTTCACGAAATGTTGAGGCGGGAGTCTCACTGCCGACAAATAGCGGGGAATAGAAAACCGACATGAATTTGTTTAGACATGTCGGTTCATTTGTCTCTATTCTATATTATTTCTCATACTGCTTCATAATACGAGCTAATTCATCGTCAACAGCAGAATTTTTGTTTAAGCTTGCGAATTCATCATCTAATGACTTTTCTTTTTTGTAAACTTCACCGCTTGCTTCTGCTTCAGCTTCTAATTGAAGAGCTTTCTCTTCCATACGGCTTAAACCAGCTTTTGCTGAATTTGAATCAAACCCAGACATCGCCTGATTAATATTCTTTTGTGCTTTCGCTGCATTTACACGTGCTACAAGTGTTTCACGTTTATTTTTCAGCTCTGTTAATTGCTTACGCATTTCTTCTAACTTTGCACGAAGATTATCAGCAGCTGCTTTATTTTGCTCATAGCTTGCTTTATACTCATTCATTTTTTGCTCTGCATTTTGTTTTTCTTCTAGTGCACGGCGCGCAAGATCTAAGTTACTAGCTTGAACAGCCATATGAGCTTGCTCTTCACGTTTTTTCACAAGTGCTTCTTGCTCTTCAAATAATATTTTGAACTTTTTCTCAAGTGCAATTTGAGCTGCTACACTCTTCTCAGCTTCTTGTACATCCGCTTGCATATCGCGTAAATATTGATCCGTCATCTTAACTGGATCTTCCGCTTTTTCAATCATTGAATACACATTCGACATTGTTAAATCTCTTAATCGTTTAAATACAGACATCCAAATTCCTCCTATGATATACCTCATATTTCAAATTCACTACTTGGAAAACTGAAAAATCTTCCTTTACAGTAAAGAATATTCATTTTACAGCCTATGTGTTTATTATAACAAAACTAATATGTCCTTACATGTTATTTCCAAAATATAGCCAATATAATATGACATTCCAGATATAATATTGTTTTCCTAATATATTCTCATTAAAACCCTCTAAAATTGACTTATTTTTATTTACTTTCACTAAATTACATTATTGTAATGTTACTGTAAGCTAACTCGATAGTTACGTTCCGATATTTCTTATACACTAATACCAGAAGCAACAAACAAGCTTCTCAAACTGTAAGAACTAATACAAAAACTGTATTTACTATAAAACATATGACAAGGAGAAATCATCATGAAAAAATTAGTAGGAATCGGATTAGCAGCAGCAATTTCATTCGGAGCATTATCAGGTTGTTCTTTATTAGGAGAAAAGGCAAACGGCTTTGTATTGTACGGATCAGAAGAGCAAGTAACACAAATTGCAGATAAAAACAAAAAAGAAGTGAAAGAAAAAGACTTCTATAAAATGAAACTTACAACGTTAGAAGATAAAAAAGTTCTTGTAATGGATAAAAAAACTGGTGAAGAATTAGTGAAGAAAGAGTTACTTAGCAAAGTGGATGCAAAAGACGACACGAAACCACTTGATAAATTACCAGCTGTAACAACAGAACAAGGTGTATTATTCTCAAAAAACAAAATTGAAAATGCTACAATTGATGGCGCGAAATTAAAATATGAAGGCAACACAATTATCGGAAGTGGCCGTGCATACGCAGATATGTTCGCGATTGTTGATGATGCAACTTACAACAATGTAAAAGGTGAAGAAAAATCGGTGGGTGTATTAAAATTTGATAAGGACCCGAGTAAAGAATTCCCTGGCAAAAATGGTGTAGAAACATCACAACTTGTAAAAATTAAAAAGTAAGAAAAAAGCTTTGCGAGATTCGCAAAGCTTTTTTTCTACTTGTGAGCAATTTGCTCCATATCCGGACTACAGGTTTGCGACTGGCATGACTTATTTAAAGAACATGCTGCGCATTTTCCTTTTTTACTTCGCTTTGCGAAATTAACTAACGTATATGCTGCATAACCAAAAATGATAGCTCCAATTATAATATTGACCATCATCATACATCTCCTTTTAGAATCCGAGTAAAGATCCAACTTGGTATATAATAAGCGTTAATACATAAGCAACTACGAGCGGATAAACGACTGAGAAAATCGTCCATTTCGCTGATCCCGTTTCACGTTTAATAACAGCTACTGTCGCTAAGCATGGAACGTATAATAAAATAAAGAACATAAATGCATACGCTGATAATGCTGTATAATGTGCTCCCATTACGTTTCCAAGCACATCTTCTTTAACCGCATAAATAATCGCCATTGTAGAAACGACAACTTCTTTCGCTAAAAATCCTGTTAAAAGGGATGCTGCAGCTTGCCACGTTCCAAAGCCTAGCGGTGCAAATAGCGGTGCGATAAATCCACCAATCATCGCTAAGTAACTGTCTCCCATATCAACACCAAATCCTGATGGACCTGCATAATTTAATAGCCAAATGACAACCGAACCACCAAAGATGAATGTACCAGCTTTACGAACAAACCCTTTCCCTTTTTCCCATGTGCTAAGCCATAACGTTTTCGCTTGTGGCACGCGGTAAGGCGGTAGTTCAATGACGAAAATAGATTTTTCCGCTTTTAAAATAGTAAGAGACATTATTTTTGTAACTAATAACGCAAGGACAATCCCTGCAACGTATAAAGAGAACACAACAGTTGCCTGACTATGAGGGAAGAACACTCCCGCAAATAATGCATATACAGGTAAACGTGCTGAACAAGACATAAATGGTGTTACTAAAATTGTAAGTAAACGCTCTTTCTCCTGTTCAATCGTTCTCGCTGCCATAATACCTGGAACGTTACAGCCAAAACCGATAATCATCGGAATAAAAGCTTTACCGTTTAAGCCGAAGAACTCCATAATTCTATCCATTACAACTGCAATTCGCGCCATATATCCTGAGTCTTCTAATAATGAAATGAAAAAGAATAGTGCAAAGATTTGTGGAACGAATACTAACACAGCACCAACACCGGCAATAATACCTTCTGTAACGAGTGCTTGAATAAAATCAGAAGCTCCAATACTTGTAAGTCCAGCCGTCACCCAATCCGTAAGCTGCCCACCAAAAAACTCATCTAACATATCCGATAAAGGTGTACCAATCCAAGTAAACGTAACCTGAAAAATAAAAAACATAACTGCTAAAAAGATTGGAAGTCCTAAAATTTTATGTGTAATTAATCTATCAATTTTTTCTGAAAAAGGAATTTCCCCTTCTTTCTCATGCTTCATAACATTTGTTTTTAACTTTTCAATATACGCTTCACGAGTTTTGTAAATGTGCTCTTCTAACGTACAATCAAGTTTTCCTTCTAAGCGAGATCGAATGGCTATGAGTTCCTTATAAATTGGTAATGCTTTCATTTCTTTTTCTACTACTTCGTTATTGCTTAAAAATTGAAGTGCTAACCATCTCGGATGCTCATAATTTGCTGTCTCTAAAAGAGCTATTACTTCTCCGATTCCTTTATCCATTTGTACACCATATGAAATAAGGAATGGCTTTTTCTCGTTTTTGTCATTTTCTTTAAGAGTCGCAAGTAGTTCTTCACAGCCTTTTCCACTTCTTGCAACGACAGGAACGACTGTTACACCTAATAGTTCTGATAATCGTTTTACATCGATCACAATTCCTCTTTGCTTCGCCACATCAACCATATTTAAACCGATTGAAACTGGCTTGCCAAATTCGAGCAACTGCAACGTTAAATGCATATTTCGTTCAAACTGCGAGGAATCTACGATATTTAACATATGATTAAATTCTTCTGTTAATAGAAAGTTTGTTACAACACCTTCATCACGTGAAACTGGATTTAAATCATAAACGCCTGGTAAATCAATCAATGTGCCTTGCTTATCTTTTAATTTACCAACCTTCTTTTCTACTGTTACACCGCTCCAGTTTCCTACATATTCATAAGAACCAGTAAGTGCATTAAATAATGATGTCTTCCCTGTATTC
>NZ_JAEHBO010000083.1:0-21795 GCF_016483575.1 Bacillus cereus group sp. N12 | reverse complement strand
CCCTTTTCCATTCCTAATAATTCAAGAGCACGATTGGCAATGACTTCATTTGCATTCATGTTCATTGAAGTACCTGCTCCGCCTTGGATTGGATCTACGATAAAATGATCATGCCATTTTCCATCAAGAATTTCTTGAGCAGCTTCTGCGATCGCGCCGCCTTTATTCAATTCCAATCTTCCTACATCTGTATTCGCAAGCGCTGCTGCTTTTTTTACAATTGCGAATGCTTGAATTAAACTTTCATGAATTTTGTACCCTGTAATCGGGAAATTTTCAACAGCGCGTAAAGTTTGAATTCCGTAATATGCCTTAATGGGTAATTCCTTTGCTCCCAAAAAATCCTTCTCCACTCGCATGTTCTTGTTTGTTATTGACATTTTAATTTCTCCCCCATATTAAATGTAAAACCTAAATAAATCATATGAAGTTATTACCAATCCTTATCAGATTTTATTGTTAAATCGTAGGCTAAAGGCTCTTCAATAATTTTTTTAATCTCTTCTAATTTATTAGTTTTTCCAAGCGTCCACATCAATTTTGCTATGATGGCTTCCGTATTCATATCTCCAGATAATATTACTTGATGTTGCGCCACTTTCCGTCCTACTTCATAGAGAAGTATGTCTTCTCCTTCTTCCAGGCATTGAGTAGTAATCACTACAGCAATCCCCATTTCAGTCAACTCTTGAATTTTCGAAAGCAAGTTCCTTCCTTCAAAAGGTAATCCACCGTTACCAAAACTTTCAATAATAATCCCTTTATACAAATATTTTAAACAATCAAATATCTCTGACTTTGTACCTGGATACAATTTCATAAGAAAAACGTCCGTACATAAATTAGTATCTATTGAAAGTTCATTATGTGAGGAAGTTGGCTTCCAATGATATTTCACTTCATCTTCATTTACCTCAGCAACATATGGATAATTCACACTTTCAAATGCATCATAACTTTTTGTTCGCATTTTTACTGCTCTCGTCCCAATAATCACCCTACTATCAAAAACAATAAACACACCGCCAACATCCTCACAGGCAAATCTAAGAGCATCAGCTACATTTTTCTTTGCATCTGTCTTTTTAAAACTAATAGGTACTTGTGAGCCTGTTAAAACAACTGGTTTTCTTAAACCTTGCAGCATATAAGATAACGCAGAAGATGTATAAGCTAACGTATCCGTTCCATGTGTAATCACAAACCCGTCATAGTCATCATAGTGATTAAAAACAGCATTAGCTATTTCTTTCCAATGCTCAGGTTGCATATTGGTACTATCAATATTCATTAAGATTTTGCAATCTATTTCTAAGTTTCGAGATGACCTCGAAAAATAATTCAATAATTCCTCAGCGGACAATCCTGGAACAAGCCCTTCATTCCCCTCCACAGATGCAATTGTCCCACCAGTTGCAAGTAATAAAATTCTCTTCATACACAACCCCTCCATAAAATAAACAACGATATATCGTTCGCGAAATGCGTATTTATACTTATCATTATAGAACTTAATTTGAATTAATCAAGTTTTCGTATTCAATACGCGTACTTTTTTTCTGTTCTTAATTCTTTTTCTATGTTATAATTAATTTAATAAAATTAGATGGGGTATGAGACGAATGCTGGAACGTTTATCTGAATTAAGAAAAAATCAAAGATGGTCCTTACAAGAGACAGCAGATCGACTTGGGATTGCGAAAAGCACCTATGCTGGTTATGAAAATGGTTATAGATTACCTTCATTACAATCTTTATCTAAAATAGCAGATTTATTTGATACGTCTGTAGATTATATATTAGGTCGAGTTGAACATTCACATCAAAACAAAGATGTAATTGATATTACAAGACTCCTAAACGATCCAGATTCAACACTTTTAATAGATGGAGAAGTACTTTCAACAGAAGAGATAATTGATTTTATTGCTTTTGTGAGAAGTAAACGAGAACTAAGTTCCAAGAGAATAGAAAATATTGAATCAACATTTGAAAATTGATTAACTAAAGAACAAAGACACTGCACTCTTTAAACTTAGAAATACTTAGATAATTAATTTGTAAACGGTTTATATAGGATTAGCTTGGGGAATATTATTAATCCGAATTCATTTTATCAACTTCATATTTATAAATTACATTTTATTATTTTACATATGAAAAATATTCTTCCCCAAAAACTTGCATGCCAAGAAAAATCGCGGAACTACACTGATTGATCTAGTACTTCTCTCCATGCAGTTCATGCTGGCAGCACGTGCACATATGTATAATCCAAATCCAATCAGAGAACATGACAAGGAAAATAGCAATGCATTCTTTCGTTTGGAAAAAGAGCGCTATGCATCAGTTCTACTTCTATCTATTGATATACTAGCCGACGAAGGATATGCTTCATATCTTCTCCCTGTTGATAGAATTGCAAAATGGAAATAGTATAAAATTTATATTAAGGATTAAAGGAGACAGAATAGCATGGAAATAATCGTAGCTCTTTTAGTAGGAATCGTAGCATTAGAGCATTTATTTATCATGATTCTCGAAATGTTTTTTATTAATTCAAAAGTAGCACAACGCGCTTTCAAATTGCCGAAGCATTTAGAAGGAGATCAAAACGTAGCCATTATGTTTGCAAATCAAGGTTTATATAATGGGTTCTTAGCAGCTGGCCTCATTTGGGGACTTATACTTGGAAACAATCCCATTGGTTATATGATTCAATTATTTTTCATCATTTGTGTGGTGGTAGCAGCTATTTTCGGAGGTTTCACATCCAATAAATCAATTATCGTGAAACAAGGACTCCCCGCTATTTTAGCGCTGCTTGCCCTTTTATCAGTCATATAGAACCAAAGCTTTTCAATAAAAGAACTCATTTTTAAAAAAATCGCTATTCTTTCTGTAGATTCATAGGAAAGGATGGCGTTTTTGTATGTCTATTTCTGTATCGAAAGAATTTGAAAGTATAACAGATTTCAAACAAGAATTAGCAAAGTATAGAGAGTGCTATAAGCATGAAAGAATCAAAGGAAAATTAAAAGGTATGAACCCAGCATTGTACTAGGCTCATATCCCAGAGGCTATTTAATAAACCGACTCCTCTAACTTTCGGGGGCACAGTCTAGTTGAAGTGCTAAAAGCAACGAATTTACTATTTTAAAGTTAAGTGTTTAACCTTGAAGTACTTAAATTCTTTTTTCCAGATAAAGCATACATTATATCTTGATGTTTTATTGTCCTCTTATAATTATGTGGTATCGGGAATTTATTTCGGTGTTCTTTTATTATAATTAAAGTTTGAAGTTCTATGCTCAATACTTTTGCGAGGACATGATAGTTATATCCATTGTTTAACAGAGAAATTATGTCATAAAACATAGTTTTTCCACCCACTAATTTTACTAATTTATTCTTTAACTCATCCCTTTTTTCTGTAGCTTCATCCATTTCTAACAACATAGATTTTTTATTTGTCTGCTTAATGTATTGAGTATACAACTCTGGGAATTCTTTTTGGACTTCTTTGTTTAATACTGGTTTATATTTAATCATGTAAGTAACTTGTAACAATGAGCGTTTTAACAAACTATCTTCAATGAGATACGCTACTTTATTAAATAAATGTACATATTCCTTAATATTGGAATAACTATTAAAATGAGCTAACACTCTACTTTTTATACTAAAAGCCTTGCCTACATAAATAATATTGTCATTATAATCTTTAATGAAATAAATACCACTGTCAGATTTTTTCAATTCATTATCCAGTTCTTCTAGACTCATAAAATGCAATTCACTCATACTTCTCCCTCTCCTTAGCAGTTTTAAATCGTAAAAAACAAGCAAGGTTTCTAAAAAAGTACTTAGCTGCCCTAGCATCTCTTATTTTATCTCTTGCTAAATGTCAAAAAACTGTTTCTATGTTACTCAACTATCAATATGATTATTAATAAAATTTTCGATCGTTATTATCTCGCAATTTTATCATGTAATTTCGAGATCGTTTCCTTATTTAAATTACTGTGTTTTATCGAATAAAGGAAATATACTACTACCCCAATAGTAATCCAAATACTAAAGTACACCCATGTCCTTAACGGTAAATTTAGCATTAAAAACACACAGCATACAATTGCAACGCATGGTAATACAGGTACAAAAGGTACCATAAATCCACGTTTTAAATTTGGGTGTGATTTACGAAGGATAATAACTGATAGACAAACTAACGCAAACGTCACCAAACTACCGATATTAACTAAATTAACTAATTCTTTCAAATCAATAAACCCAGCTATTATAGAGCTCCCTATTCCTGCCAATCCAGTTATAATAGTGGGTGCTCCAGTTTTCTTATTAACTTTCGCAAATGATTTCGGTAACAATCCATCACGACTCATTGCAAAGAATACTCGTGTTGCCGCATACATATTGGAAAAAATAACAGCCATAAGGCCAATTACAGCACCTGCAGCAATTGCACCAGCGACTTTTCCTTGTCCTACAACTTCCATTACATAAGCCATCGCCTCAGGAACATTTAATTCTTTATAGGAAACCATTCCTGTCATAACAAGGCATACCATAACATAAATAATTGTACATATGATTAATGATGCAATAATACCGATGGGAAGATTACGTTTCGGATCTTTTACTTCTTCTGCTGAAGTTGCTAATATATCAAAACCCGTAAAAGCGAATAAAATAGCTGCTCCACCCGTAAAAACTCCACTTAAACCGTATGGTGCAATTGGTATCCAGTTCATTGGTTTTACATAGAATATACCAACCATAATAAACAACAAAATCATTCCAATTTTAATCAATACCATTGTATTATTGATTCGTTTACTTTCCCTCGTACCACGGGATAACATCCATGCTAATATCAATGTAATGATTACTGCTGGTAGATTCACAATACCACCATGCGAAGGAATCGTTACTAGAGCTTTAGGTATCTCTAATCCAAATCCTTTTATTAAATTGTGGAAATAGCCTGTCCATCCAGCAGCGACAGCCGCTGTTGCCACGATATATATTAACAGCAATGACCAACCTACTAGATGAGCAACAAACTCACCAATTGTTGCATATGAGTACGTATATACACTACCAGACGCCGGGAGTGTAGAAGCAATTTCCGCGTAACATAATGCTATAAATCCACATATAATTGCTGCAAGTACAAATGAAAAGATAACTGCTGGACCAGCATCTCTTGCTGCTACTAATCCAGTTAACACAAGAACCCCCGTTCCAATTATCGAGCCTACCCCTAACATAATTAAATCAAATGCTCCTAATGTTTTCGTTAAGGTCTTGCTTTGATTATGCTCTAACAATTGTGTAACGGATTTCTTTTTTAGTAAATTACTCATATTTTCTGTATCCCCTTTAAAATAAGGTTTGTTCTTCTCGTTAGTGTTGTATATAAATTTACTTAGTTATTAACTAGCCTCATAATATTTCTTTTACATTAAATAGATTTGAAATATTATATAAATTCGCTTCTCACTTACTAGTTAAACTAGACATTTCCATAGATTTTTGCGTACAACGTTTCATAGCTGAAATGATAGCTGTTCTTAAACCTTTTTCTTCTAGCGTTACTACAGCTTCTATCGTCGTTCCACCTGGAGAACAAACCATATCCTTCAATTCACCTGGATGTATTCCTGTTTCCAATACCATTTTTGCAGAACCTAATACAGCCTGAGCCGCAAATTTATAAGCTTGTTTTCTCGGCATACCGCCAAGTACAGCAGCATCTGCCATGGCTTCTATAAACATATACACATATGCTGGAGAAGAACCACTAATAGATGTAACAACATCCATTAGTTTTTCATTTACGACCTCCGTCTGGCCGAAAATATTAAATATGTTCAGTACCTCTTTTATATCTTTTTCTGTAACCATTTCATTAAAACATAACGCAGACATTCCTTCTCCAACAAGTGCCGGTGTATTAGGCATTACTCTAACAACTTTTAACTTTCTACCAAATTCATTCTCAGTGCTCTTAATACTTTTTCCTGCAGCAATAGTTACAACGATTACATCATTTTTTATTTGATCTTTTATTTGGTTAATTACTGATGAGTATAAATCTGGTTTGATTGATAAAATTAAAATGTCAGCACTGTTAGCGACTTCATTGTTGTTAGTAGTTATAGTTATGCCATATTCATTACTAGCATTTTTTAAATTAATGACGTTTAAATCTGAACAAATTATTTGATCTGGAGAAACTATATTTTTTTTAATCATCCCACCTATCATAGCAATACCCATGTTTCCACATCCGATGAATCCTATTTGTTTATTCATAATAATTTGCTCTTGCTCCTTCTACTCTAAGTTTTATTAATTTTGAAATTATTATTCTAAATAAGGGCTATTACAATTACTGGGTTTATCAATAGAATTTAAACATTCTCCTTCCTATATAAAGCTTACATATACCTCTAATAACTTCTTTGCTTTCGCTGAATTTTGAGGTGGGGGTTTTACTGCCCGGCAAATAGCGGGATAAAATCATTTCTTTAATCTATAATAAGAAGGACATAAAAAAACAAAAAGTTACAAAAATTTTTAAATTAAAATTTTTGTAACTTTTTGTTTTTTTGTAAATATAAGGTCAATTAAGACGTCTCACCGTTTTAAACTTGACGCTCCATAATCTTGTATAGTTACATTTATATGATATTTAATCGGTACCTTACTAAATGTTCGATCCCAATCTTTTTTGACTTTCTCCCATGTTCTCGGGTGTTTAATTCTTAATTGGTTGCCAAAACCCGCAATATCGACTTGGTATTCTTTTTGTATTTTTTTTGTAACATGATGTACTAAGTGCTTTACTTCTTTTTCAATAGCTTTTTCTTCCCTTTTTAAAAATTCATTTTCAAAATCTTTTCCTGATTGCATCCAATTTTCAGACAAACGCCCTTCTGATTCAATGTTTACATCAAAGGAAATATTATTTCCGTTAACATGTGGTATGATTTTGCTTTTTATTGACTTTATTTCGTATATAATGAGTTTCTTTGATTCTTTATCAAAAGTTTTTACCACACCACCATTCCTTTTTCCGTTTATCCATACTACTCCTTCCAATTCCTGTTCATTTAAAAAGCCCATCAACTTTTTTGTCTTCCCTTTAATTACAGCAGCTCCTGCAAATTTCGTTTCTCCTTTTATCGAGATTACATTTTGCAAAAGAAAACTGGACCCTGACCGCATCTTTCCTTCCAATTTAGCGAGCGATACAGGAGGTAAAATCCTTGTTGTTCTATTTCTATTATCTGCAATTCCAGACAAACGAAATGCTGGGATTTCTCCTTTTTTGTTTGATTCCAGTACCTCCTTCGCTAGACCCTTGCTAATTAAGAGCATACAGCTAAGCCGAACTTCATTGTCACGGAGATACTGTTCAAGTAATTGTTCTAAACTGTATGTACGTACAAGACTATCGCTAATAACAATATTTTTCAAATGTGGGCTGAACATTGTGCTCTCTCTTTTCAATGAAAACTCACGAACAATTTGATGGATGGAATCACCGGTCTCAGAAACATTTATATAACGTTTTTGCTGTCCGTTCCCTTTACTTTGTGCTTGCGAACTAACAATTTGATAAGTAGCTGTTATAAGATTTCTTTTAGGATAACCTCCTTCCTCATCCTCTTTCTCAATTGTTGAATCCTTCCCTTTATCTAGTGCTATACCTGCAGTTAAACTCAATTCTTCTACTTCTTTACTGCTCCAACACCCTGTTAAAAATAGAAGCAAAAGCGTCCATAACAAAGCCAAATAGAACCGCATATAATTAAATTTATGTTTCACACTACTCCTCCTTTTAATCGCGTAATAATAATAAGAAGCAGTGGCAGTAAACCAAATAAAAATAATGCAACATTACCGAGCATATCCCCCAATTTAAGCAAGTCATTTATATTTTTCGAAGTCATAGCAAT
This sequence comes from Bacillus cereus group sp. N12, assembly GCF_016483575.1. Classification (NCBI taxonomy): domain Bacteria; kingdom Bacillati; phylum Bacillota; class Bacilli; order Caryophanales; family Bacillaceae; genus Bacillus; species Bacillus cereus group sp. N12. The sequence continues at coordinate 13,807 of NZ_JAEHBO010000083.1, read as the reverse complement.
GATGTAAATGATTGGAATCAAAGCAAAAATAAACGGATGAATACTCTTTTTAAAGAGTTGCGCTAATCCTAATGCAGCTGCATAGTAACTAATCGTATAGGTAGCAAATATTTGCATAATCCATATTACAAGCAGTAAAGATTCAAAACGTTCAAATATCAAACCAGAAATTTCAAAACTGCGCATAAGGTCAATTGTCGGCCATGTTCTTGTTACAACCCCATCAATTGATAATGCACCAATGACCATTACAACAGTTATTACATAAAAGATTAACGGAATAGAAATTCCAACTAAAATAGCTTTTACTGCTTTCTTTCGTTGTTCCATAAATACCAAAAGAATTAACATAATTTCAGGACCTGTATATGCGAGAGACGTTGTTTTTATCCCATCTAACACTGGTTTAATTCCCAAACCTAATACGGGACGGAGATTATCTATCTCGAATATTCCGATACTCATAAAGGAAATGATTAAAAAAATAAAAACAGTAATAGGAAATATTATTTCAAACATCCGTGCAATTGAATTAATACCACCCATAATCAAATAGAGACCTATCCACATAAAAGGCATAACAATAGCCCATGTGGGGGTTCCTTCTAGTAAAAAAAAGCTTATTACTTCTGCCATTGAACGAATTTGAAATGCTGAAGTTGTAAGAAAATACCCTATAATAAGAAAACTAAGCAATCTGCCTATCCATTTCCCTACAATATCTTGACTGTATTGGTAAAATGTTTTTTCTGGAAACTGCTGACTTAATTTGACCATAATTACTCCTGAAACCATTGCCAGTATCCCACCTAATATCACACTTAACCATACATCTGGTGTTTTCACTTTTTCCACAGATGCTCTGGGCAAAGTAAGAATTCCTGTCCCAAGTATGTAATTTACAATAATAACAACTGCTTGTGAAGTTGTTATTCGGTCTTTAGGTATAGTAATCACTGAAGGCCACTTCCTTTCGTCATCAGCTACCTTTTGCGGATAGTTTTTTTGGTATGCATTATTTTCGGTCGACGTCTCATTATTTTTAATGGCATGCGAACCATAAAATCTTTCCAGTCACTGAATCGATATGGAACAGCAGGGCTGGTATAAGGAACGCCAAAACTTTTCAGTTTCACTAAATGACTGCAAAGTAAAAGAAAGAAGAGAATAACTCCATACAATCCAAATATCGCAGCACAAAACATAGCTACAAAACGAAGAATGCGTAACGTAATTCCCACACTATATTGCGGAATAGTAAAAGAAGAAATAGCTGTTACCGCAACAACGATAACCATTATTGGACTAACAATTCCTGCTTCTACGGCAGCCTGACCAATTATTAAACCACCCACAATTCCCATTGCCGGTCCAATGGGTTTAGGCAGACGTAAACCTGCTTCTCGTAAAACTTCGATAGCTACTTCCATAATTAACGCTTCTATTAAAGCGGGAAAAGGAACTCCTTCTCGCGATCCGATAATAGAAATAGCGAGCTTAGTGGGAATTAATCCTGGATGAAATGAAATAAAAGAAATATACAGTGCTGGAGCAAATAATGAAACAAAAGCTGTCATGAAGCGTAATAAGCGGAGAAGCGTACCAGGAAGCCACCTTTCATAATAATCTTCTGGTGATTGCAGCAGCATACTAAATGTAACTGGAGCAATTAAAACAAATGGTGTTCCATCTAACAAAATAGCTACTCGACCTTCCATCAAAGCACTAATAACACGATCAGGTCGTTCTGTATTTTGAATCTGCGGAAAAGGACTTAGATAATTATCTTCAATGAGTTGCTCTATATAACCAGATTCGAGTACACTGTCTATGTCAATTTTCTGAATTCTGTTTTTTATTTCATCCACCAATTCTGTACTAGCAAGATCTTTAATAAATGCGATAACTAACTCTTTCTTTGCACGTTCTCCTACTGGTAGCTTTACTAATGATAAGCTCTCATCCGCACAATGTCGTCGCAAAAGTGAGGTATTATCACTTAATACTTCAGTAAAACCGACCCGTGGCCCTCTAACTAATGCCTCCGATACTGGTTCTTCAATGTTTCGTTTATTTGCTTTTGTTGTACCAAGAATAAACACATCTGCTAAACCATCAATTAAAAGAGCTGTTGAACCTATCAATACTTTGGGTATTAAATCTTTTATGTAATGGACTTCTGCTACTTCACTAATTGTAAGAACTTTATTTTTAATATATTCTTTTGAAACAGTCCCCTCCACATAAGAAGATTCATTTTTATATTCATCAGAAAAATCATCCATTAGTAATTTCATAATATGTTTGTCAATTATCTCTTTATCTGATAGACCATCAACAAAAACGATTCCGGCTTGAATATCTGTGCGTCCAATATTAAACGTCCGAAATCGAACATCAGAATTATGTCCGATTTGTTGCTTTATAAGTTCTAAGTTAGAGGCAAAATCATTTGTGAAATGAACGTTTGCATTTTGAGATGGTTTATACTCTTGTTTCGTTTTACTTTGAATATTATTTTTTTCACTTGTTTGTCTCTTGACTTCCACCAACTCATTCTTCCCACTCTTTCTCTGACATACGAACCCAATGAAAAAATCTTGAGATAGTATACGGAATTAAAAACAAGATAAAAGCTTGTACAAAGACTTTCCAATCTGGAAGATAAGAAGTAATTATGTTCCACATTTTTATCACCCAATTTATATACTCTGCTAGGATTGAGATTTCTAAAAAACGATATGTACTTAATAAAAAATAACGATAAGATTAAAGAGCAGAAAAGCGAGACATTATGCTTATTTAGTACCAATAACCTAATTAGTATAAAAACATTTCTGACCTAAAATACCATTTCCAATTATAATTTGTTAAATATTATCTCCTTTTCCCTTATTTATATGCCCGCATTTGAATTTCAAATAATATAAGGATCAATGATATTTCCTCTTAAAGAAAAAAAGATGCTAGAAGATAGCATCTTTTTTTAAATTCAACTTACTATGTATTTATATTTTATTGTGAAAATACTCGTTTTTTTAATGAATATTAATGTTAAAAAAAATAAAAACTACATATTCTTTTGTTCTAAGTTCATACACTTCTATCGAATCGATACGGAATTTTCTGATTTTAAAACTAATATGAAATAAAGGAGAATAAAAAGAAAAATTATTATCAATCTATCAATTGAAAATAATACTTAGCAAGAGTTTATCATCTTAACTCCAAGTGTATTCGTTTTGCTTCAAAATAAAGAACTTGAATAAATTTTTTCGTATCAATACGAGCAGGTAATGTTGGTTCATTATTCAATTCTGTCATCTTTCTCCTTACGGTAGTAAAATCAAAAAATCTAGAAGCATAATTTTCGAACTTCGGGTTTAAAAAATCAGTAAGTCCAAGGGATGCTAAATGGTTTAATGATTGGTAAATAGCTCTCCGAATCCTTTGTTTGGAAGCTTCTATGAACCTTTTTAATTCGGCATCTTCAGCTGAATCCCCAAGTTTTTTTTGAGCCAAATTCATAAAAATCTCTTTTAGTGAGGGAAAGCCTTGTTCCAACGTGTTATCTTGTTCATATTTATATAAATAATCCAGCATATCCATTAAATCTTTACTTCCACTTTCACTGGCTATTCCTAATTCAGACAAAAGAAAATGAATGGAATTTTGAAAATGATTGAAAGTATTTAAATGTTTTTCATTACGGTATTTTTCTTGCACACTTGAATTACTATCCAATTTTAGGACCATATTAAGCGATTCTTGAATGTTTTTTATCGATTTTTCCAAACGAATTCGTTCAATGACTTTCCGAACAACTGTTAATACTTCAATCCGGTTAATCGGCTTAATAATATAGTATTCAACACCAAGCGAATAAGCTTCAGCAATTAATTCTTTTGATTCTACTTGAGAGACCATGATGATTTTCCCTTTAAACGAAGGTTTTATTTGACGAATTGTTTTTATTCCATCTTGAATCGGCATTAACAAATCGATAAATAAAATGTCTATATTTTTAAGGATTACCATTTGTTGCTCTAAAGATAAACCATCCTCAGCTTCTCCTATAACCTCTCCAAGATCTTCATCCTCGATAATTTGAGCCAACATTGAGCGAACCGCTTTTTCATCATCTACTATATAAAAATACATAGAATCACCCTTTCGAAATTATATGATCAATCCCTAATCTAATTATAAAAATTGATCCTTTTCCTTCGGTTCTGTCCTCAAGCGTAACATCACCTTCAAGTTGTTCGACCATTTCTTTAACATACGATAATCCGATACCTGTCGATGGGTTGCCTAAATCATCATATTTAGAAGTAAACCCAGGCTCAAAAATTGAATCTTTATATTTTGAAGAAATACCGGGACCATTATCGCCTATTTGAAATTCAACAAAATGGTGGTCTTTATTAATGTCAATTGTGATGGTTCCCATACCTTGGATAGCTTCTACAGCGTTTGTAACGATATTATTTATAATAGATAAGATTGTGTAAATATGATAATGAGGATGCACACCCTCAATTTTATACACAAATTGGATGTCTTTCTCTAGCAACCGTGCATATTTCGTATTTGCCCGCATAATGATATTTACTAGTTCATGTACAGACATATAATCTGTAAAACTTTCATCAGAAATTAGTTTTGAAAGTCCCGCAAAAATACGTTGGTTATCCTTTTTAACGTCATGGACCTCACCAGCAATTTGTAATGCCTGTTGCCTTAAATCCCCAAACTGAAAATCCATCTGTTTGTGCTCAAAAGAGTCTAAGGTTTTATATAAATCATAGGATTTTTTTGTTATATTCTCAGCATCTTGTAAGGTTTTTTTTAAATGAACAGCATCTTCATATAAATTAGAGATGAGCATGAGCATGTGTTCATTTTGTTTCTTTATGTGTCTCTCCCTTGATTGCGCTTCATACAATTTCATCATATTGAAAAAGCTTAGAACTATAAAACTATGGGAACATGCGATAACAATGATCTCATTTATTGCCTCGGATGTGATTGATGTTTTTAATACGAAATATTGAACCATTAATTCCACACAGTCTGACAGTATTTCAATCATGCAACCAATAAAACCAATCATTAGTGGTTGATGATAAAAACGTTTGATTTTTGCTAAATGAAAAAGATACGAATAAGTAAAATAAAAGAAAAAACTAGGATAGTGAGTATGAAAAGCGGCTAGCCAATCCATATTTTCCTTTATAATGACATCCATTGAGATACGAAATACTACCACGACTATTGCTGTTAAAAAACCCGGTAAAAATACTGGAACTCGTCGAAATAATAACAAAAAAAAGAAAAATGTTGGTGCACCAAAGCTCATTCTAAATGTTTCATTTAAGGGAAATGACTTTATTTCACCTACTAAGGGTACTGTAAGTATCATTAAAACGAGAATATAGATGTCTTTCTTTACTAAATTACTAAGATTCAAAATAATCACTTCTCACTTTCGCCTAACAGTCAGTATACAAACCTATTTGTATTAATACAATACTTACTCTATTTTTTTCAAGAACTGATAAATAAGATATAAACGAAAGCATTATAGATTGTGAGTATTCATTACACTCTTCTACTTTAGAAAGATACTTTATAACTCAAAAATGTTCAGACACAATATAAGGTCTGAACACTTTTGGACTCGCTCTAACACCAAAATATCTGTGCTCCTTTTTAAAATATACTTAAATCCCATTCTTTTGCAATATGTTCTAACAACATAATTCCTGGTAAACTATTCCCATATTCATCAATGGCTGGTCCGTAAATACCAATACCACATCCATCTTGGAACGATAAATCCTTCCTAGATTTTGAGGGAACAAGTGTCATAATTCCACCGGATACCCCACTCTTAGCTGGTAATCCAATGAAAGCAGCAAATTTTCCAGAAGCATTGTACATTCCACAAGTAAGCATTAAAGCTTTTGTTAACCTAGCTACTTCTTTAGGGAGTACTTGTTCTTTGCGAATAGGATGATATCCATCATGTGCTAGTATAAGCCCTATTAAGGCAATATCTTCTGTATTTATTTCAATCGAACATTGTTTTAGGTAAACCTCTAGTGTCTCCTCCACATCTGATTCTAGAAAACCATTCTCCTTTAAATAGTATGCTAATGCTCTATTACGATGAGCTGTTTCCCATTCTGATTGAAATACTATTTCATTAATAGCGGGACGCTTCTCTATCATTTTTTCAATTAATACGTATAGAGATTCTAATTTTTCTTGCACCGATGTCCCTGGCAAAAGTGAAGCTATCGTAATTGCTCCAGCATTAATCATAGGATTAAAAGGTTTTCCTGGTTTATGTATCTCTAAACGAATAATTGAATTAAAGGCATCTCCAGTTGGCTCTACGTCAACTCGTTCTAATACATAAGAAATACCGCGACTTAAACAAGCAGCTATAAAACCGATTACTTTTGATATACTTTGTAATGTGAAAGGTATCTCCCAATCTCCTGATTTTATCATTGTTCCATCTGGCTTTACTATACAAATACCTAACTGCGATACATTTATTTCCCCCAAAGCGGGAATATAACTGGCGCTTCGTCCCTTAGCTGCATACGTTCGATAATGAGCTACCCATTGATCTAAGCAAACTTTTTCTTGACCCTCAACTTGAACGCTAGAATCCTTTATCATTTAATAATATTCCCCCGTACTATTAACTTTATATAGAATGATTTTTTCTTTACTATAATCAATAATATTTGCACTAGAACCAAGAAAAATATTCAGACATATTGCAGTCTGAATATCCTTCTTATTACACACTTTTCTTTTTTGAAGTTTTCTCATAACTATCCCAACATTCAATATTTTCAAGCCCTTTAATGTTTTCTTTATAAAAAATAGGATCTTTACCAGCTTTTTTCTGGTTTATATAATCTTGTAACGCCGCAAATGCTACTTTTGAAAGTAAGGTAATAGCAATTAAATTAATAATAACCATAAAGCCCATAAATAAGTCCGCTAAATCCCATACAATTTGAATCTTTGCAACAGAACCAAATACAATCATAGCCAACACACTTATTCTGTATATCATTAACCACACTTTACTTGTATGTAAGAAGCGAATATTTGTTTCACCATAATAATAGTTGCCAATTAACGCACCAAATCCAAATAAAAAAACAAAGATAGCAAGACAACCCGATGCCCAAGGACCTATGTGTTCACTTAATGCTGCTTGTGTAAGTGCAATACCATTTAACCCCGGTTGTTTATATGCGTCAGACAGCAAAATAATAAAGGCAGTGCTAGTACAAATGATCAGTGTATCCGTTAATACACCAAATGCTTGAATCAGTCCTTGTTTCACCGGATGACTTGTTGTTGCTGTTGCGGCAACGTTTGGTGCACTTCCCATACCAGCTTCATTTGAAAATAAACCACGTTTAACTCCATTCATAAGTGCTGCACCAATTGAACCGCCTGCTATTTGTTTAAAACCAAATGCGTTTTGAACAATAAGAGAAAGCACTTCCGGCATTTTTGATATGTTGGTAACTACAACAAATAATGCAACTCCAATGTATAATACCGCTAAAAATACCACCTTGTATTCAGCCATTTTTGCAATACGTTGTACACCACCAAAGATAATCGCAGCGAAAGCAATGGCCATGATTATCCCAACTGTTAGACGATCTGTACCAAATGAGTTTTGAAAAGCAATTGTAACTGTATTTGATTGTACTGAATTGAATACAAGACCAAAAGTAATTGTGATTAAAATAGAGAATAATACTCCCATCCAACGTTTATTCAACCCTTTTTCCATATAATAGGATGGACCACCGCGGAAACCAGTTTTATCTTTTACTTTATATATCTGTGCTAATGTGCTTTCGACAAAACTGGAGGCCGAGCTAATAATAGAAATAATCCACATCCAAAATACAGCTCCAGGACCACCTAATGCAATTGCAATCGCAATTCCTGTGATATTCCCTGTTCCAACGCGGGCTGCCATACCAATACAAAACGCTTGAAAAGGAGAGATTTGATCTTTAGAACCACTTTTCCCCTCCATTAATACACGGACCATCTCTTTTAACATTCGAAACTGTACAAAATTCAATTTAAATGTAAAATAAATTCCGCAAATAACAAGCATAATAATTAACAATTTAGACCATAAAAAATCATTTGTTGATCCGACTAACTCTACAAAAAACCTTTCCATATCATCACTCCATGTCAAAATTTATATATCATAATTTATATAAAATCACCTATATTTCCTGGTATAAATACCTCTTTCATATTCAAATACAACAAGGATAAAAATTTTCTATATGAATCGGATTGGCCTGTTTAAGCAAACATCACAACATGTAACCGTAAAACTGAAATTTTGAAGAACTTAACGCTTATACAAACGGATGCTCTACCCCTTTCTGCAAAACTAATATTCTTATCCACTAATGTTGTTGTACTATTATGTTTGTTTCGTTTACTGGTGATTTACATTTAAATCATAATAATCAATAGTGATTAACTGGTTTTTTGTTAATTTTATCAAGAACATGGAAATATCTCCTTTCTCACTACTAATCTCAAAAATAGGCTAGGTAAAAACTTCACGAAAAATCTATAAAGCGCTTTCAATCTTCAACTAAGAGAACCTTGTCTTTAATTTATAATTAAAAGTACAGAATGTTACGAAAAAGTACAGATTTTTATAAAAACAAAAAATATTTTAAGGTTTTTTCATCTAAAAAAACACTGAAATTTTGTGAATTTTATACAGTATCCAAACGTCGCGGATTCTCTTCTACCTAATCTTTGACAAGCCTCTATTTTCTTCATATAATCATGCATACTTTTTCTCTTTTAGAGCTTCATATAAAGTATTTGAAATCAAGAATCAATAGAATGTTGTAAGAATATTAAAAAAATAATACTTTTAATTTATTTATGGTATCATACAAAAAACATTTGTTTTCTCAATTAATCTCCCTAGTTGGATTCATCTATATTGCACATATTTACAACATTAAAGACACTAAGCAAAAAAGGATTTTGTTGAAGGGATGAAACATTACAAAACTCTTATTTAGGACCTTATGCCATCCTCTTTTCTAGCAATATCGAGTTATCCAAAAAATGTATATTTACTAACATAGATTATAGGTGGTGTATTGTGAAAGAAATAGTATTCGTTCAAAATAAAAAAAGACTTCTTATGAAATTCGAATTTTTAAAAAAGGATTTAGTACTTACCATTTCACTGATACTAGCAATTGTAAGCTGCTTAATACATTCGCCAAAGATCGAATATATTAACTTTGAAGTGTTAATTAGCTTATTTAATCTAATGGTGGCCATTAAGGCCTTTGAACAGCTAAAAATATTAGACAAACTTGCCGTTGCGATTTTAAATAAATGCAATAACAGCAGGTCAATATCTATTATTCTAATTTTGTTATGCTTTATTTGCTCCATGTTTGTAACAAATGATGTCGCTCTCCTCACTTTTGTACCAATAACACTTGTCATTAGTAAAAAAACACAAATGAACATGATGGATACAATCATCCTGCAGACAATTGCGGCAAACATCGGTAGTAGCTTGATGCCTATGGGAAACCCCCAAAATTTATACCTATATTCTTACTATGGAATTAAGCTCATCCCATTTTTAGGTTCAATCCTGCTTTTAGCTGTACTTGGGATTAGTTTGTTATTTATATTTACTCAAAAACTTCAAAAAACAGATTTGAAAATAGAACTATCTGTTATTACCGTGAAGAATCGAAAAAAAGCTACCGTCTGGATTTTGATACTTATCACTATCATTGCATCTATTTTTGGTGTCATTAATTATTACATTGCGCTAATAGTCACATTGATGGCAGCATTTACTTTAGATAGAAAATTACTATTTAAGATCGATTATTTTCTTCTAATAACCTTTGTCTGTTTTTTTATTTTTATCGGAAACATTTCCCATTCCGATGCGCTGGATACATTTGCTCGTGCTAATTTAAGAGGAGATACTTCAGTCTTCTTTAGTTCCATATTTTTGAGTCAACTGATTAGCAATTTTCCTACTTCAATTCTTCTATCAAACTTTACTTCTGATTGGAAACCTTTATTACTCGGGGTAAATATTGGAGGGCTTGGAACAATTATCGCATCTTTAGCCAGTGTAATCTCCTATAAATTATTCATTCAGGCAAATAGTAAAGAGACCAAGGCGTATTTAATCAAATTCAGCATTTACAATTTTTCATTTTTAATCATACTTACATGTATACAATACTTTATCTTTAAATTTCTATAATTTTAAAAAAGCGATTACTACTAGAATAATAAAACCAAAAATTTCTCAACATTAAATTGAGAAATTTTTGGTTTTAAAGTACATAGTACTTACAATTAGCATTATATGCAAGATCCACCACTTGCATCAATTAACTCACCAGTTATCCAACGACTATCTGATGATGAAAGAAAACCTCACCTTCAGGTAAAGTCAACTTAAACTAAAATCACTTCATATATTTTACTTAAAATTCCATCAATACCTACCTTTGAACAGTTAGTTTAAAATGCCCTGCCTCTATTCAAAGATATTTCAGCAGTGCCTGTATTCTTCCTCTTTAATATTTTTGTTTCTTAGCCATGAGTATACTTAGAAAACCTCTAAAAACTAGTTAATAATCTTTTAGAATCTAACTTTCCTATAATACTCTTTGCTATTTCTTCAATATTTTCATTTTAAAAAAAATGACTACCTTCAAAAGAATGAAAAGTACACGTTTTACTTGTATATTGCTTCCATTTTATTACTTGATTGTATGTAGTAAATTCATCATTTTTCCCATTAAATATAAGAAAATCAATATCACATGGTTGTATATTATTATCATGAATATATGTCTCGACAATCTTAAAATCTGCTCTTAAAATAGGGAGAAAAATCTCCATTAATTCTTCTGATTGAAGTACCCCAGATGGTGTACCTCCCATTGCAATAACTTCTCTTCACTAATGTACTCATAACAAGAATTGAATAATATAGCATTAATACTTCTGTACCTACTATCTATTTTATTTATTGGACATTTATAATTCAAAAAATTACACATTATTCACAATTAGGATACATACCCAAAATATGATTTGAACATGTTATTATATTTTAAGATAATATAAAATCAGTTTTTCTATAAGAGAACTTAATCTTTATGTAGTACGAAATTGTTAGTAATACAGTATATATTTTAATTTAGTTATAAAAACGTTTAAAGACCACCTATTTCGATAAGTGATCTTTCTTTGTGATTCTGCATTTGTGCACTACTGTAGAAATATATCGTAGATACGCTTTGTTTGCTAAATTTTTAGTTCTTTCCATTTACTAAAAAACATAGCTTCATACAATTAATATTATATTCGTTACATTGCAAACTATTATTTTGTCTTCTGTACAGGCAAACTACTAAAAATCAATTCAGCAACTTTTACATATCCTTTTGAGTTTGGATGAATGAAATCCGTAGACCAAAGCGTATTGTCATTAACTAAATGATGATTCCAAAAGTCAACATGATGAAGCTTATACTCGCTACTCAGTGAAAGTATAACTTCATTTGCCTCTAATAATTGTTCTTTTATTACTTGTTTTTTTTCAGAAGGAAATGGAAGCCTAACAGTAAAATCTGGAAGGTTTGCTATCATAATATCAGCACCTGTTTTACTTAATGTATCTATCATAAATTCCATATCGTTCTTATATGCATCATGATTCCAACGTCCTTTTAGAACATCATTTGCACCTGCAATGAGACTAACCAACTCTGGATTAAAAGTTAATGCCTTTTCCAATTGCTGTGAGCGAATTTCTTTAGTTACTAACCCACGCTTTGCAAAATTAGCATATTCTATATCGTTTACACATAGTTGAACAAAATGATCTACCCAGCTTTTTAATGCAATTCCCTCAACTTCATCCCCTATCCCCTCTGTAAAACTATCACCAATTGCTACAAATCGCTTCCACATATGTATTCCCCCTTTATTATTAACCATATCTATACTATACAATAGCTCACACCGTAATTGTTATTTCTAAGTGGTTTTCAATTTCAATTATATTCCACTTTACTATATTTACATTTAGAATCCAAATATGACCGATTCCTAAGTATACTTAGGAATCGGTCATATTCATATATTTACTAAAGAAATAAAATCTCTCCAGGAATTATATTTTTTTCAAAAAATTTGTTGTTCTTTGTTTTGCCCAGTTGATACATTTCTTTTCGATTAAATAATACGAAACTATAGAAAAAAGTAGTGTCATTGCAATGCACAAAGTAAGAAGGAAAAAGATAGGTATCTTTGTATACAAAAGTTTAAATAGTACCATCATGATTGGAAAATGACACAAATAGATACTGTATGAAATTTCTCCTAAATATACAAATACACTCTTATTTAAAAATGCTTTTACTTTTAGGTTACTCATAGCCATTATAATAAATATACTAACCCCCATTACGACACCCCAATCTTTTAATAAGAAAGTAGTATCATTACGGGAAAGACCATAAATTAAAATGGAATATAAATATAGAATAATCCCTAATGCAATAAGAAATCCTTTTTTAAATTTTTTCATATTCCTATATGAGTAGATAAGTTTTTCCTGATACTTAAAAAGTAACATTCCAACCATAAACATAGATGTAAAATGCAGTGTGTCAGCATAACCATTATAAAATCCTTCAGCTTTCCCAATATGCAACATATTAAGAAAAACACTAATTAAAGAAAAGCTCAAAGCAAATAGTATCGATTTCTTCCAATTCAGTTTATAGAACAGAAGGAATAACAAAGGAAATACAATAGATATACGCATTTCTTGAGCCAATGACCAAATAACTGGATTATAATTTTCCGTAAAAAAGTTATTAAGAAGCACAAAGTGGTTTAGAATATCTAATTTTGTTATAGACCCTTGCCATCTATCATAGAACCAATCCCGTAGCCCTACCACTTCATACGGCGAAAATAAAATAAATAAAGCAAAGGTAACGATTATCCAAAAATAATAAGGGATATAGATTCTTACAAATCTCTTAATTAAATATCCCCAATAATTTGTTTTTGAATGATAAAGTGCCATAGATAACACAAAACCACTTAGTACATAAAAAACGATAACAGCTTCCCCACCCGCCCATAAAAACCTAAGCGGGGAAAATTTAATAGAATTAGGCAACGATGGTAGCATTAAACAAAAATGTCCAAATACCACAGTAAGTGCCGCTAACCCTCGTATCGAATCTAATTCTTTTATTCTCTTACTCATAAAATGTTCTCCTTGTAAATTATAAATTTTGCTGTTCATAAAGGCCACTATACGAATGTAGTGGGAGAATTGTACATATTGTTTCTTTAAATTCCTAATATAAGCAGTATAAAGTTAATTTGACCTCCATTTCTTTATATACATAATTTAAAACAAAATATTTAATACAAAGAAAAGATTTTATTAAATTTTTATAAAACTTAATAACAGAAATAAGTTACCAAATATTTTTTATTGTCACATGATGGAATAATAAATGTTTTTTCATCATGTAACTTTATTAAACGAATCCTGCACCAAAATCCTTTGAATCGAAATATTCATAATAAACGCCATCCTTTCTGTATGGAGTGAACCCTGAGAATGAGACGATAAAAAACACCTCTCTAAATCGTAAGTATCAGTTATGATTTTAATGGAGGT